>JBAYOZ010000258.1:0-3021 GCA_041677965.1 Pusillimonas sp. | reverse complement strand
GCCGCCGTGCCCAGGCGCAACACCCCGTTTTTACCGGTTAACGGTATTTCAGGCATGGCCGCCGGGGCACCACTGTCGGGCAACCAGCGCTTGCGCATGGCCGCATAAACACCGTCTTTCCGAAGCGCCGCAAGAACCGTATCAATCGACTGTTTCAGGGCAGCATCACCCGGCCGAACACCAAACCCGTATTCATCTACCGTTAGCATTTCCGGCAGCACCACCAGTTCACCGGCACTTTTAGCCGCAATGTTTTTCAGAATTGGCTCATCATAGGCAACCACATCAACCTTACCCGCCCCAAGTGCTTCAGCCGCATCAGAAACGCTGCGGTAGTATTCAAATTTTGCCTGCGGAAACCGGGATGCAACCAGCTTGTCCGCAATTGTGCCCTCGGGAACCGCAAATGTTTTTTCTGAAAACGTTGATAACGCAGGCAGTTCAGCAGCCACCGCCTGGCCCGACAAGGCGATGAATGAGGCCGCTGCCAAAACTACGCGGATCGGGTTCCAATACTTTGTGAAATTCATGGCGAGCTCCGAAATGTGCCAATGGAATGAGTCTGGGGTTAGGCTAACATGATGATAGACGTTATTTGACGCAAGAATTTTGTTCTGTGAAACACGCGAATTTCATGATAAATGAAATAACACGGCTGTGAGTTACCGGCAAAACGCAACAAATGCGTCTTGACCGATTAATCAAGACATAAATACATGGACATCAACATGGACATTGCCTCACAGGTGTTAGTCCATTCAACAATGCCACGTTGATCCATTCGTACCTTTGCGAATAGCCGCCAAATGAGCGCCTCGATACAGTAGCCCTACGTGCTGCCAGCTTGGTGGCCATCGGAAGGAGCAACCATGGATCTGTGGCGACGACTGGAAACATGCACAAGGGGTTCGGGCTTCAGGCTGGCCAGATGGAATGTGCGACAGGAGGAACTGTACGCTATTGCCCCTACCAACCCCTTTGCCGTCGTCGTTCTGGCCCAACTGGCCTGTCGCGCCACCCAGCTCGACCAGACCCGCTTGGTCAGCAAGCTGGAATTGGCTAAACTATTGAAATATTGGGGCTATAGCGTTAACCAGCGATTTCAGCTGATGCTGGTCATTGATGCCCTGCTGACCTTGCCCGAACCGCTGGAAGACGCCTTTTATAACGCCGCCCAGCACATCGAGGATGAACACACCATGGAACGACTCAACAGCTTTCAACGCGTACGCCTGCGACGCGAACGCCAGGCCGCCGAAGAAATCGGCATGCAAAAAGGATTGCAGGCCGGTTTGGCGAAGGGCATTGAACAAGGCATTGAACAAGGTATTGAACAAGGTCTCCTGAAAGGTGAAGCCCTGGCCTTGCAGCGTCTGCTGGTCAAACGCTTTGGCCCACTTCCTGATCGTGTCTCACACCAGATTGCGTCAGCCTCCGCTGACCAGATCGACTTTTGGATCGATCGTGTGCTCGATGCTCAAAGCTTGAACGATGTCTTGCGTTCGTCCTGAATGACGGGCTTATTTCATACCCCCCCGCACCGGCTCTGCGTGAACCGTAGTTTCTTCCGTCGTAACGCCCGACGACATTGCATTCCCACATAACCTATCCCAGGGCCTGATCTGTTCCAGCGCGGTGAGGTCTTGTCGGGAAATCAACTTCCGCCCGTCCTGCCCATCGTCCTTTACAACGGAGCCCCCCATGGAAAGCCGCCACCGACTTCGCCGACCGGATCGGATGCGCTAAACTTTGGCCAAGGGTGACGCCTTGAACGTTTAAACGACTTATAACCACTATGTACCACGCAATGCTTGATGCCCTGAATCGGGCAAGTTCCGTTCAGCTTTATCATCTTTCAAACATCATTGAGCGCCTGATGTCCGACCCGGCGCGCATCATGCAGGCTCGACTCGCGTTGCGCCTGGGGCTTGACGTGCGCTTTGTCGATTGGGCCGCACCTGGTGTTGAGCCTCAGTTTCGTCGGGGAACGGTCGTTGTCATGAAAGACAAGCAGGTGGGCATCAAAGACGCATCAACAGGGCAAGTCTGGATGTTGCCTTACGCCGCTGTTGAAATTCCTGAAGGGGCAACACCCCACGCACCCGAACCCGAGCCTACGGTAAAGCGGCCGGGTCGCGATGACTTTCGTAAAGGTGATCGCGTCAGCTTTGAAGATCGTTATTTGCAAACCTGTATTGGAACCATTGTTCGCATCAACCAGAAAACGGCCAGCATAGAGGCCGATGATGGCCGCGGCTGGCGAGTTTCCTTCGGGCTTCTGCGCCATGTTGTCGATCTTTGACCCGTTCAGGCATGATCAATTCCAGCCATTCCCCCTATGCACATCGTTATTCGTGCGAATAGCGGCGGCTGGCCCGCACCTGCAGTTGCCCCACGCGCTGCCACCTGGCGTGCCGCGACACCCCCGGAGCCCCCTTCGTGTCATCTACAGATAGCCCTGTTACCGCATTCGACCTTATCGGCGGTGAAGATCGTGTCCGCGATCTGGTCGATAGCTTCTACGACCTGATGGACCTTGAACCCGCTTACACCCAATTGCGTGCCACCCACGGCCCCAGCCTTGACAACGCCCGCCAGCGCCTGTTCTGGTTTTTGTGCGGCTGGCTGGGCGGGCCGGCCTACTATGTTGAAAACGTCGGGCATCCCATGCTGCGTGCGCGCCATTTGCCGTTTTCCATTGGCATAACCGAGCGTGACCAGTGGGTGGCCTGCATGGACCAGGCCATGGCCGACCAAAACGTGTCGCCCGAACTGCGGGCGCCGCTGCATGACGCCTTCATGAACACCGCTGACTGGATGCGCAACCGTCCTGATGAACCTTAAAGCCCCCGACTACCGCCGCCTGATCAATGAACTTCAGTCTGTCATTACCGACACCCTGAAATTGCTGGATGACTTTGAAGATACCGGCATGAACGAACACATGGCCGATGACTACGACCGTTTGCACGGCATTTTAAGCACCGCCATAACCGATCAGCGACGTTACCAGGCCCAGTT
>JBAYOZ010000257.1:0-3031 GCA_041677965.1 Pusillimonas sp. | reverse complement strand
GCCCCGGACGCAACAGTCTTCACGCCATGAAACCGCAAGCGGTCATCACCGCCCCATACCAGAACATCACCGTGCTCAAGACTGACCTTGAGCACGGGATCTGTACGACGCAAACCACCAAACTGAAACACTGCGGGCAAACCCAATGAAACGGACACAATCGGGGCTTGCAAATCAGCTTCATCCCGATCCTGATGCAGCCCCATACGACTACCGGGCTCGTAATAATTGATCAGGCACGCTTGCGGATCAAACCCGCCAAACCCGGCATGTTGCGCCGCATTGACGGCCAGCTGATACAACTCGGGCGGCATGGCCGGCCACGGCGTGCCCGTCAAGGGGTCGGCCGTCGCATAGCGATATCCGGTACGGTCAGAAACCCAGCCATAGTCCCCGCAATTACTTTGGGCAACCGACATCCACCCGCGTGCCGTTGGCATTTTGCGTAACGGAGAGCCTGCCAGTGTGTGAGCAACTGCCTCGAAAATTGCACCAGCATGGGGCAAGGCATACCCTTTAAGCAACCACGCTTGCGAACCGAGAGACTGTTCTGACGAAAGTTCGGGCAGAAGGGAAGTTTGCGATGCTGACGTTGTCGGCACAAAAGGCTGGAACGACATGGTGTACCCGAAAAAAAAGCCTATACCCCGACGAGTATAGGCCACAGCATCATCTGAACTGCCCTGCGGCACCAGGCCGCAGCGTCAATCAGCGGGTCAGATCAGATGGTCAAGCATATCGGGGCCAAAGACCTCACGATGGATTTTTTCAACAGGAACCCCCAAGGCAAGCAGATCACGCCACTGCTGTTGCATGAACGGCAACGGTCCACACATATACACGGGAGCCTGCGCATGATCCCAGACCGGCAACTGACCCACCGTCATACGACCCGCCTGATAACCCGGCAAGGCCGCATGCGCGGCATCAAGGTCTTCGTAAAAATTGACGACACTCAGGTTAGGCATGACCGCCTGGGCCTGACGGACATCCAGCTGGTGCGCGTGGTGCGCACTGTCGCGTGCTGCATGCGCGAAAATGACGCGACGCTGCGGCTGCACACTGGCAATCTGGTTGAGTGCGGAAATCATGGGCGTGATACCCACACCGGCCGACAACAAAACTACTGGCCCGGTTGATTCGGTATCAGGAGTGAAGTCACCGAAGGGCGGGCTGATACGCAACGTTTTACCCGCTGCGAGGTTGTCGTGCAACCAGTTCGACACCATGCCTGCCGGGGTTTCTGCACCGGCGGTTTCACGTTTGACCGAAATGCGGTAGTGCGGAAGGCCGGGACGGTCGGACAAACTGTACTGACGCAACTGCCGCTTGCCATCGGGAAGATTGACCTCGACACTGATGTACTGACCCGGCTTGAAACTGGCCAAAGGTTGGCCATCAGCCGGCTTCAGAATAAAAGAGCGCACATTGGCACTTTGATCAACCACGCTTTCAACCTGCATGTCGCGCAACTGACCTGGCTGTATCCCCGCCTGGTCATACAGCTGGCGCTCGGCATCGATCAAGGCGTTAGCCAACAGCCCATACGCTTCTTCCCAAGCCGACAACAGATCTGGCGTTGCCGCATCGCCCAGGGTTTGCTGAATCGCACCCAGCAAATGACGACCCACAATCGGGTAATGCTGTGCCGTAATACCTACCGAGGCATGCTTGTGCACGATCCGGCTGACAACAGGGCCCAACGCCCCCGCGTTATCAATGTTGGCTGCGTATGCAAACACGGCTGACGCCAATGACTGCTGCTGTGCACCACTGGCCTGATTCCCCATATTGAAGATATTGGTCAGCTCGGGATGTTCATCGAACATGTTTTTATAAAACGTGCGGGTAATGGTTACCCCATGCTCGCGCAAAACGGGAACACTGGCATCAATATAAGGACGGGCTTGTTGCGACAACATAGTGGCTCACTCCAGTGGCTGATTTTGTGTACAGCCTTCAGTTGAAATACGGTTACACGGCGTTGGTGTATGAATTGCAGCCTTGCCATCAGTGCTCAAGCCACAATCAAAGATGAATATTATATATATCTTATAAAGACGTCAATACTGATGGCTTCATCCGCATCGAGAACCGGCTCATAGGCTGCAACAAGGAGCCCACCGATCACCTCGTCTTCAGGGCTAAAATCAGATTTTTTACAGATCACAGGATCGACCATGCCGCCGCTCGGCACCCCCCTTTCCCCATCGGCCACCAAAGTTTTGCTGCTCGGGTCGGGCGAGCTTGGCAAAGAGGTGATCATTGCCCTGCAGCGTCTGGGCGTCGAAACCATCGCGGCAGACCGCTATCCCGACGCCCCGGGTCAACAAGTGGCACATCATGCCCGCACCCTGGTCATGACTGACCCGGAGCAATTACGCGCCCTGATTGAATCCGAACAACCTGACCTGGTCGTGCCTGAAATCGAGGCCATTGCCACACCCGCCCTTGAGTTGCTTGAAGCCGAAGGCAAGGTGCGCGTCATACCGACTGCGCGCGCTGCGCGCCTGACCATGGACAGAGAGGGTATCCGCCGTCTTGCGGCAGAAACCCTGGGGCTGCCCACCAGCCCTTACAAGTTCTGCGACTCACTGCGTGAGCTGCAGGAAGCCATCGACAATGGCATTGGCTACCCTTGCGTTGTCAAGCCGGTCATGAGCAGTTCGGGCAAAGGGCAAAGCAAAATCGATGCCCCTCAATACGTCGCCGCCGCCTGGGATTACGCCATGGCAGGTGGCCGCGTCAGCCATGGTCGCGTCATTGTTGAAGGCTTTATTGATTTCGACTATGAAATCACGTTGCTGACAGTACGTGCCCTGGATGCCCAAGGGGCCACACAGACCCACTTCTGCGAGCCTATCGGCCATTTACAACAAAGTGGTGACTATATTGAAAGCTGGCAACCTCACCCCATGCATCCCCGCGCCCTTGAAAAGGCCCACGCTATTGGTGATGCCATTACACGAAATCTGGGCGGGCAAGGGCTGTTCGGTGTCGAGCTGTTTGTTAAGGGTGAACAGGTCTGGTT
>JBAYOZ010000256.1:0-3058 GCA_041677965.1 Pusillimonas sp. | reverse complement strand
GTGGCGCTGTTGCGCAAACAGGAGCGTTGAATGCAGTTCTGGAAGACCATTTATCGGCTTGGGGTCAAAGAGCTCTGGAGTCTCTGGCGTGACCCGGCCATGCTGGTGCTGATTGTCTATACCTTCACGTTTTCCATCTACACCGCAGCCACGGCAATGCCCGATACCCTGCACAATGCACCCATTGCCATTGTCGATGAAGACCGTTCAGCGCTGTCAGGTCGTGTTGCCGCCGCATTTTTTCCACCACGTTTCGCTCCTCCGCATCAGATTGACATCCATGATGTTGACCCGGCGCTTGATGCCGGACGCTATACCTTTGTGCTGAATATTCCTGCCAATTTCCAGCGCGACGTGCTGGCTGGTCATCAGCCGGTAGTTCAGCTCAATGTGGATGCCACCCGCATGTCGCAAGCCTTTGCCGGCAGCGGGTATGTTCAGCAAATGGTGTCTGACGAGGTGAACGCGTTTGTGCGGCGCTATCGTGTCGTGGACAGCCTGCCGGTTGAGCTGGCCTTGCGCCTGCGCTTCAACCCCGCCCTCGAGCGGGCCTGGTTTGGTGCCCTGAATGAAATCATCAACATCATTACCATGCTGGCCATCATTCTGACCGGTGCTGCCCTGATCCGTGAACGGGAGCACGGCACCATCGAGCATCTGCTTGTCATGCCAGTGACACCTTCGCAGATCATGCTTTCAAAAATCTGGTCAATGGGGCTGGTGGTATTGTTCGCGTCGGCACTGTCGCTGGCCTTTGTCGTGCAGGGGGCGTTGCAGGTACCGGTACAGGGGTCGGTGGCCTTGTTTCTGGCCGGTGCGGCGCTGCATTTGTTTGCCATGACATCCATGGGCATTTTCATGGCGACCCTGGCACGCAGCATGCCGCAGTTTGGCTTGTTGTTTGTGCTGGTGCTGTTGCCTTTGCAAATGCTTTCGGGCGGCACGACCCCGCGTGAAAGCATGCCGCTACTGGTTCAGAACCTGATGCTGACAGCGCCCACTACCCATTTTGTGCAGTTGGGCCAGGCCATATTGTTCCGTGGTGCGGGTCTCGAGGTTGTGTGGCCCCAGTTTCTGGCTCTGCTCTTGATTGGTACACTCTTTTTTGTAATTGCTCTCGGTCGTTTCCGGCGCACCCTTAGCCAAATGGCCTGAACCCGTCAAATGTGCCCAAAAGGCACGGAGAACTTTAAATGCAGCCTGAAAACCTGTTTCAACAAGCTACTGATTACTTTACCGATGCCTGGCAGCGGTCTGTGTTGTATGCCGATGTCATGCGCCAGCGTGGGAACCAGTATCGCGAACACATGGCCAAAAAGACGCCACATGTGCTTAGCGTGCCCTTCGAGTTCCTGATGAATGGCAAAGACTTGCCCGATCCGGTCAATTATGGCCTGTGCCGTATCTTGCCGCACGACGGTATTGAAACAGACCCCAAAAAACGGCCGTTCGTGGTGGTGGACCCGCGCGCCGGACACGGGCCCGGCATCGGCGGCTTCAAGGCCGAAAGCGAAATCGGGGTGGCCATGCGTGCCGGGCACCCCTGCTACTTCATCGGTTTTGCACCAGAGCCTGTCGCAGGCCAGACAGTGTTTGACGTGGTTCGCGCTGAAGCTGCATTTTTACGCAAGGTTATCGAGCTGCACCCCGAGGCTGAGGGCAAACCCGTGGTCATCGGCAATTGCCAGGCCGGTTGGCAGGTGCTCATGACGGCGGCGTTGTACCCCGATCTGTTCGGGCCCATTATCGTTGCGGGTCACCTGTTTCGTATTGGGCCGGCTGGCGCGGTAAAAACCCCACGCGTTATGCCGCCGGCATGCAAGGCGGTACCTGGCCGACCGCACTGACCAGTGACCTGGGCGCCGGAAAGTTTGACGGGGCCTGGCTGGTTCAGAATTTTGAAAATCTCGACCCGGCCAATACGCTGTGGGACAAGCAGTACCATTTGTACGCGAATGTCGATACCGAGGTTGACCGCTATCTGGGCTTTGAAAAATACTGGGGCGGCCATGTCTACCTGACCGGCGACGAAATGCAGTTCATTGCCGACAATCTGTTTGTGGGTAATCATCTGGCCACCGCCGGTATTGTGACCGACGAGGGGGTACGTGTCGATTTGCGTAATATCCGTTCGCCCATCGTGGTGTTCTGCTCGCGCGGCGACAACATCACACCGCCACCGCAGGCCCTGGGCTGGATACCTGACCTGTATCAGGCCGACGAAGAGATCTACGCCCATAATCAAACCATTGTGTATGCCGTGCACGACAGCATCGGCCACCTGGGTATTTTTGTGTCGGGCAAGGTGGCCGCAAAAGAACACCAGGAATTCGCCACGAATATTGATCTGATCGACGTGCTGCCTTCGGGTATCTATCAGGCGATCATTCATGACAAAGACGAGCACACCCTGAATGCCGATCTGGCGTTTGGTGATTACGTGCTGGCCTTCGAGCGCCGCAAGCTTGATGATGTGCGTCAGATTGTGGCCAATAACCCCGAAGATGACTGGCGTTTCGAGGCCGTTGACAATCTGTCACGCCTCAATCTGTCGTTGTACCGTTCGTTCGTTCAGCCGTGGGTCAAGGCTTGGGCAACGCCCGCGCGCGCAAATGCCCTGGCGGCGCGCCATCCCCTGCGTTTGTCGTACGAAATGATGTCGGATCAAACGCCCTGGGGGCAACAGGTGGCCCGTCAGGCCGAGGCGGTGCGTGCGTCGCGCCGCGACGTGGCACCAGATAACCTGTTCTGGCAGTGGCAGAACCAGGTGTCCAAAATGGTAACGTCAACCCTCGATCAGTGGCGCGACCTGCGCGACAGCATGGTCGAGCAAACGTTTATACAGCTGTACGGTTCGCCCTTCATGCAGGCGATGTTCGGGCAGGGGGTATCGCGTCACAGCAAGCCACGCCCGCATCCGGGCACAACGGCCGAGCATAAGCGTATGGTGCAACAGCAGGTTGAGCACCTGTGCAGCGAAATGTCTGCCGGAGGCGTATTTGAGGCCAAGCTGCGTGCGCTAATTTACTTAAGCCGTGACATGGGCAGCTTTGACGAG
>JBAYOZ010000255.1:0-3070 GCA_041677965.1 Pusillimonas sp. | reverse complement strand
CGGCTTCAAGCACTTCGTCGAGCGGCATCAGCTTTTCGCGCTCTACCTCTGTTTCGTAGCGCGCCGATTGGGGGCAGTATGAACAGTCTTCCGGGCAGCCGCCGGTTTTGATGGACAGCAGACTGGATAACTGAACAGCACTGATGTCATGGTTGTCACGATGGACGGTTTGAGCCCGGTACATGAGCTCGGGAAAAGGCAGTTCGTACAAGGCAAGCACAGACGTAATATTCCAGCGTTCTGTGCCTGGCAAGACAGCAGGTTCGTGGCGAGAAATGGCAACAGCTTCCATGATGCGGCTCTTCTATGCAAGTATCAGGCATTGCCCGGCATGTGTCAGGCACTACCAGGAAAGGGGGGGGGCGCCGGCGAGGCGTCAGTGGCGTCACACACCGATGCATGCCTGGGTAAATCCGTCGTGTATGGTATTGGCCGTCGCGAAGGGTCGCAAGCGTGATGGGTTAATAAAATCAACCAATATTTTTGATTTAGGTTTCAAGTTCTTTGATTTGTTCGCGATTGTCTGGCTATTGGTAATTCTGGCCAGCCTGGGGGGGCTGTCATTGAAATGGTTACCTATTGTAAAAATGACGAGCCTTGGGGTAAACCGCTATCATCATGCCTTTTGCATGCCGGAGATTTTACGCATGACCTTGTTTACCAAAGAAGTCACCATCGAATGGGGTGACTGTGATGAAGCCGGAATCGTTTTCTACCCTAATTATTTTTACTGGTTTGATTGCACGTTCCAGGGCCTGCTGCGCAGCCGTGGTCTTAGCCAGCGCGATATCCGTCACAAGCTCAAAGGCGTGACGCCGCTGGTTGATGTGGGTGCCACATTCCGCTCGCCAGGTGCCTACGATGACGTGATCACCATTGAGGCCGGCGAAATCGAATGGTTTGAGCGCCGTTTCAAAGTGCCCTATACCGTCAAATGTGGTGATCGTGTGCTGGCCACAGGTCACGAGTTGCGTGCCTGGGCGCAGTACAAGGAAGAGGGCGGTATCAAGGGCGCCAACGTCCCTGACGAATTCAAGGCTTATTTCAAGTAAGCCGGGCTTCGGCCATCGGCGGGCGCTGGCCTGGCCGTCGTTAAAAGGTTGCCCGCATGCAGACACCCTTTTTTACGTATAAACCCCGCCGCCAGTGAAGTGGCAGCGCCATGCCCGTAAGGCTTTCAAAGGCGGCCCGGGCATGGCCTGGCTTAGCGCGGTGCCATGCGGGTTGCCCCGTCGATGCGAATGGTTTCGCCGTTCAGGTAGCGGTTACCAATGATGTGGCTGGCAAGGTCAGCGAACTCGTCGGGCTGGCCCAGACGGTGCGGGAACGGGATGCCGTTGGCCAGGGACTCTTGCACTTCGGGCGACGCCGTATACAGCAGCGGTGTCAGGAAAATACCCGGTGCAATTGTCATGACACGCACACCAAACTGGGCGAATTCGCGCGCCAGCTGAATCGTCATGGACGCGACCCCACCCTTGGATGCGGCGTAGGCCGCCTGGCCAATTTGCCCTTCAAAAGCAGCCACCGAGCTGGTGAACAGAATCACACCACGTTCTTCGCCAATCGGGTCACTGGCAATCATGTCGGCTGCTGCCAGACGGGTCATGTTGAAAGTGCCGACCAGGTTCAGATTGATGATTTTGGTGAAGTCTTCAAGGGGCATCGGGCCGCTTTTGCCGACCACCCGCTTGCCCGAACCCGCGCCCGCGCAATTAACCAGTACCCGGGCAACACCGTGTTTTTCACGGGCGATGGCAATGGCTTCTTGTGCGCTTTCGGCGCTGGTAACGTCGCAGTGAACAGCAATGCCGCCAATGCGTTCGGCAACGGCTTGTGCACGTTCGGTTTGCACATCCAGAATGGCAACCTTGGCACCTTGACTGGCAAGGCGCTCGGCCGTGGCTTCACCCAGGCCCGAGGCGCCACCGGTGATCAGTACAGGGGTATCTTTGAGATCCATGTTCGGTTTCCTTAACAGCAGCCGTCGGCTACAGGGGGTTTCAGGCGTGCATAACGACCAAATACGGGGTCTTTGTCCAGACCCAGCAAGCGCACGGCGTTATCGCGCAGGATCAGGGGTTTGACCTCGTCGCGGATGCCGATCTTGTCGAAATCTTCCAGCCAGCGGTCGGGCGTCATGACCGGGAAGTCAGAGCCAAACAGCATCTTGTCTTTCAGGATGGTGTTGGCGTACTGGATCAGGATTGGCGGGAAGTACTTGGGCGACCAGCCTGACAGGTCAATGTACACCTGGGGCTTGTGTGTGGCCACGGCCAGCGCGTTTTCTTGCCAGGGGAACGACGGGTGAGCAATGACAATGGGCATGTCGGGGAAATCAACCGCGACATCGTCCAGGTACATCGGGTCAGAGTACTTCAGGCGCACGCCGCCGCCGCCACGCATGCGGGCACCCACACCGGTTTGACCGCTGTGGAAAATGGCCGGCAGGCCAGCTTCGGCAATGACCTCGTACAGGTCGTAAGCAGCGCGGTCGTTCGGGTAGAACTCTTGTGCGGACGGGTGGAACTTGAAGCCGCGAATGCCGTAGTCGTTGATCAGGCGACGCGCCTCGCGTGCGCCCATTTTGCCGCGCATGGGGTCGATGCTGGCAAAAGGAATCAGGACATCCTTGTGCTTGGCCGTTTCCTCGGCGACTTCTTCATTGGAGATGCGAACCTGGCCGTTGGCGCGTTCGGTATCAACAGTGAAGATAACGGCCATCATGTTGCGTTCGCGGTAGTAGGCGGCAGTTTCTTCAATGGTGGGCCGTGGCATTTTTTCTTTGAAGTACTCGGCCATGGCCTTGTCGAACGCGATCGCCACTTCATCGGGCGGGTTGCGTGTAGACACTGTCGCATGGATATGGATATCGATGGCGACAAGGGGTTTCTGTTCGGTCATACAGTGTCCTTTCAGGCAGTTGCAGAATGAGGTTGGGCCAGCAAGACGTCATCGTCATCGGGCTGGACCGCATACAGTTTTTCGACCAGCGCTGCGCGGGTACGCAGCATGGTACGCTGATTGATTGACCCTTTGTCGGTCATTTCACCCAGTTCCATCAGGGCCG
>JBAYOZ010000254.1:0-3070 GCA_041677965.1 Pusillimonas sp. | reverse complement strand
GAAAACTCAAGGTAGCCGCGGTCGAGGTAAAACGAACGGATCGCCTCAAGGTCGCCCTCGAGCTTTTCGCGCGAATATTTGTTGGTACCGGTGTACCAGGTCATGATGCCGCCGGTGGTCAGGGTCATTTCATCGCGCAGTGTGCCTGCCGAGAAAGCCTTGTTGCCAACAAAGTTGATCTCGCTGATGGTAGCGACATCGCCTTCGAAAATATCGAAGGTTACACCTACCCGATTACGTGGCAAAGGCGTGATGATGGGGGTGATTTCAACCCCGTACTTGCCCTGGGAAAGATACTCTTGCTTGAGCTGGAATTCAGCCTGTTCGAGCATGCTTTGATCAAACACGCGCCCGGGGCCAAAACCAACCGACGCCAGAGCCTTGTTCAGCCCTGCAGAATCGAAAGAACGCATGCCGTTGTGGGTAACCGAGGCAATGGTTGGGCGCTCTTTGACCTCGATGACAATAACGTTGTTCTGGGTGTTGATTGCCACATCGCTGAAAAACCCCGTGCCATACAAACGCTGGATGGCTTCAGCGGCTTGTGCTTCGGTGAATTGTTGACCAACCTTGACCGGCAGATAACTGAAGATGGTGCCGGCATCGACACGCTGGACGCCTTCGACGCGAATATCTTTGACAACAAACGGTGAAAACGCATGGGCCAGGCCCGGGGTCAGGAACGCTGTGAGCACAAGCGGCATGACACGGCGGGCTAAAGAAAATTTACGGCGAAACGGCATCCTGGGGGTCCTTAGACGATCAGATGGTGGACGATTGTACGGTACAACACACTAACTGAGAAGACGAACGAAATCATTGAAAAAGGCCACGCCCATAAGGCCGGCCAGCAGCGCCAGACCGACGCGTTGCCCATGCTCGAGCCACACATCGGGCAGCGGCTTGCCCCTAATGATTTCTGCAACGTAATACATCAGGTGCCCACCGTCGAGCATGGGAATGGGCAATAAATTCAAAACGCCGATACTAACACTGATCAGGGCTAAAAAACCGATATACGCGGCCAAACCAACGCGTGCACTTTGCCCGGCATAATCGGCAATTGTGACCGGGCCACTGACATTTCGTACCGAAACATCTCCGGTAACCATACGCCCCATCATTTTCAGTGAAAACCAGGCCGTATCAACGGTACGGACAACCCCGCGCCAGAGGCTATCAAACGGCCCGTAACTAACTGATACCATTGGAAAATCAGCCCCAAGCATCACGCCAATACGCCCGACGGGCGCACCATCGGGCCCGGGTTCAGGGCGTGGCTGTACCGACAAGGAAAGCTCGGCCCCCTGGCGTGACACAACCAGTGGCAGCGTTTGCCCCGCATGGGCCTGGACTGTTTCGACAAACACTTGCGGATCCGGGTCGGCAATGGCCCCGACCCGCACAATAACATCACCCTGCTGAAGCCCGGCAGCCTCGCCGGCCCCGCCCGCAACCAGCTGCCCGACTTTTACGGCGGGTGCCATGAGCGACAAACCGGCCTGCGCCAGCGGATCTTTGGTTTCGTCGGACATGTCAGCCGGCTCGAAGGCCACAAGAAGGGTGCGGTCAATGCCCTGTTGGGTTTGCAACTGCAAACCCGCCTGACCGCCGCTGGCCACCTTATCAAGCAAGGCCCAGCGGGCTTCACCCCAGGACTGCACCGCGGTGCCGTCAACCGCAACAATGCGATCACCGGACTGCACACCGGCAACCGCGGCAGGTGTGCCCGGCGCAGGCGCAGCCAGCAACGCGGCAGGTTCTTGTGTACCCGCCATATTCAGGCCGGCATAAAGCAAAGCGGCCAGCACCAGATTGGCCACAGGCCCGGCCGCCACAATGGCAAACCGTTGACCTACAGTTTTGCAATTGAAGGATTCTGCACGCTGCGTATCGGATGCGTGCTCGGGCGGATCGTCTTGCATTTTGACATAGCCGCCCAGGGGGATGGCGGATAACGCCCATTCTGTACCGTGCTTGTCGGTACGGCGCAGCACGACCCGGCCAAACCCCACCGAGAACCGCAAGACGCGAACGCCACAACGACGTGCAACCCAATAATGGCCAAGCTCGTGGAATGTAATGAGCAAGCCCAGGGCAACGGCAAACGCGAGCAGGGTAAAAAGCATAAGACTCCGGAAGACAAAGGCAACCGCCTGATACATCGCAACAATGAAAGACAACCCGAACCTGCAAGAATGCCAGACCAGCGCCAACGACGATGTAAAGCGATCGACCCCTATTTTAGCGGTTGAGCAGCCCGTTGGCGGCAAAATGACTCGGCTTTTATTCGAGCCTCGTGATCAAGGGCCAGAATATCGTCAAGCGACGATGGAACACAGGCATGATCTGAAGCCAGGGCGTTCAGGCAGGCTTCGATTGCGGCGGGAATTGCATTGAATGAAATAGTGTTGTCAAGAAAACGCGCCACGGCAACCTCGTTGGCCGCATTTAGCGTAATGCATGCCCCCTGCCCCGCCCGCAAAGCCCCGAACGACAGGTGCAGGCACGGAAAACGACCCATGTCGGGTTCTTCGAAGTCAAGGCGCCCGGCTGCAGCCAGATCAAGCAAGCCTACCCCGCTGGCGACTCGATCGGGGAAGCCCAACCCATACGCAATTGGTGTACGCATGTCGGGCTGCCCCATCTGTGCCAGGACCGACCCGTCATCGTACTCAACCATCGAATGAACCACGCTTTGCGGATGAATCAGTACCTGGATACGTTCAACAGGCATGGCAAACAGCCAATGAGCCTCGATGACCTCCAGCCCCTTGTTGAGCATGGTGGCAGAGTCAACAGAAATCTTGCGACCCATGCTCCAGTTGGGATGGGCGCAGGCCTGTTCAGGGGTTACCTTGGCCAGCTGATCTAGCGGCGTCGTACGAAAAGGGCCGCCTGAAGCGGTTAGCAGCAAGCGACGCACCCCGCGTGCAGGCTGTGTGGGTGCTGACGCCCTGTCACCATGGGGCAGACATTGAAAAATCGCATTATGTTCGCTGTCGATCGGCAGCAGTTCGGCCTGATTGTCACGCACCGCCTGCATGAACAGATTGCCGGCAGCAACCAG
>JBAYOZ010000253.1:0-3073 GCA_041677965.1 Pusillimonas sp. | reverse complement strand
CAATCGCCAGCAGCCCGGCTGCCCGCTCACCAACCTGGGCCTTGATGACGGCAAACTGGCGCAGCAGGGGTCTGACCCGGTCAGACAGCAGTTTGCCTGCTTCGGTCAGGCGGACACCCCCCTGAGACCGGATGAACAGTTGTACTTGCATTTCGTGTTCAAGGCCGGCAATTTGTCGTGAAAGCGCCGGTTGCGACAGATTCAGGTCAACCGCTGCCCGGTTGATGCTGCCTAGCTCGGCGACCCGCAGAAAGCATTCCAGTACCCGGGAATCCATATGTGCCTATTATGCAAAAAATGATTAACAATTATAGGTTATCGGCATTATTCAGATAATCAGGTGCCCCATAAACTGTGTTTCACGAAGATTACTGCACGCTGCCCTGCAGCCAGGAGAAACACAGTGAAAGTACGCATCATCGGGGGTGGGCCGGCCGGTTTGTTTTACGCTTATCTCATGAAGCGAGATGACCCGTCCCATGACATTGCGGTTTACGAGCGTGACCCGCAAGATGCCACGTACGGCTGGGGTGTCGTGTTCTCTGATGTGGCGTTGTCGTTCGTCAAGGATATTGCGCCCGAACTGTACGATTCGATTACCGAAAACCAGGAGGTTTTCGATGAAATGGCCGTGGTTCACCAGAACGTTCGTGTGCCGCTGGCCCACAATACGTTTCACCGCACCAGCCGCATCGACCTGCTCAAAGCGCTCCACAAACACTGTTTCAGTGTCGGGGTTGATATCCATTTTCAGCAGAAAGTCGACGACATTACTGATTTTCCGGACGCCGACCTGATTATTGCCGCCGATGGGGCCAACAGCGCCATTCGTACCCGCTACGCCGCACACTTCCAGCCCGAACTCGATGTTCGTCCGAATTATCTGGCCTGGTACGGTACTACCCAGCTGTTCGATGCGCTGTCCCTTATTTTCCGGCAGTGCGACGACGGCTTGCTGATTGCGCACACCTATCGTTACAGCCGTACGCTCAGCACCTTTCTGGTCGAGTGTGACCCTGAAACCTGGCACAAGGCCGGTTTCGACACGATGTCGGAATCAGACAGCCTGGCGTATTGCGAACAGGTGTTTGCCCCCGATCTGCAAGGGCATCGCTTGTTATCGAACAAGTCACAGTGGTTCCGTTACACCATCGTCAAGAACAAGCACTGGTATCACAAGAATCTGGTGCTGCTCGGTGACGCCTTGCGTACCGGCCATCCGTCAGTGGGTTCGGGAACCCGTTTGGCGATGCAGGACGCCATCGCATTGTTCGAGTCGAGCAAGGCATTGGGTGACAATGTGCCTGCCTTGCTCGAAGATTTTGTCGCACGGCGTAAACCCAGTGCTGACGCCTTGCAGCGTGCCGCCATCAAAAGTACCGAATGGTACGAAAACCTGGGCCCTAAATTGCTGCTTGACCCCATTTCATTTGCCTACGACTACGTCACGCGCAGTGGCCGTGTGTCACACGATGACGTCCGTTTGCGTGACCCTGACCTGGCCGCCAGGTTCGAGGCCTTGCATCCTGACTGGGCTGAGAAAGCCGCACGTCGGGTCGATTAAGTCATTTTTACGGATAACGTCATCATGAGTGAAGTTTCATACAAAAAGCCCGATCAGGTGCGATCTGTTGCCGTTCTGGGAACGGGTTCGGTGGGTGCCAGCTGGATTGCCCTGTTTCTGGCGCATGGGCTTGAGGTTGTTGCCTTTGACCCATCGCCGGCGGCATCACAGCGGGTCAACGATTTCGTCACCAATGCCTGGCCGGCCTTGCGTGAACTGGGGCGTACCCAAGACCAAACGCCGCCGCTGCAACGCATCCGGTTTGTTGATACCCCGGCCGAGGCCGCCCGCCAGGCCGATGTCATCCAGGAAAACTGTCCCGAGCATCTTGATGTGAAACTGGCGTTGCTGGCCGAGGTGGATGCGGCCGCCAGTGCCGACAAGATCATCATTTCCAGTACCGGCGGAATTCCGCCCTCCGCCATGCAAAAAGCCTGTGCCCACCCTGAGCGCCTGGTGGTATTGCATCCGTTCAACCCGACACATTTGATCCCGCTGGTTGAGGTTGTCGGAGGACAGCAAACCGCGCCCGAAGTGCTGGAATGGGCCGTGGATTTTGCCCGGTTGTTGCATAAGCAGCCCATTTTGTTGCATGCCGAGGCCAGTGGCCACATGACCAACCGCCTGCAGTTTGCCCTGGTGCGCGAGGCCGTGGCCTGCCTGGTTGAAGGGATTGCCAGTGCCAAGGACATTGATGCTGCTGTGCGCTACGGCCTGGGGCCGCGCTGGTCGTTGATGGGCAGTTTGCTGACGCTGCATCTGGCCGGGGGGCCTGGCGGTATGCAAGGCATTCTCGACCATACCGCCAAAGCCATTCAGGAATGGTGGACACCGAAGTCGGTGCCGGTGCTCACGCCCGAGGTTATCGCACAGCTGGTTGAGGCGGCCCAACAGGTTTCGCGCGGCGAGCCCGTACCTGAATGGGTGGCCTGGCGTGATCATGGCCTGGTGGAGGTACTTAAACTGCAGGAAAGCCTGGGTGTTTAGTGCGGCAGGGGTAAGGCTGGCAGCGGGTTGACGTTTCGCTGGCTCTGAAGTCGAGTTTGATCAATAAGGATGTAACTACACCATGAGTGATGTTTTCAAGTGGCCGGTGGCCCTGCCCGAGTGCCTGTCGGTGTCGATGGACGACACCATTGCTGTGCTGACCTTGAACCGACCCCACAAGCGCAATGCGCTCTGTGATGAACTGGTTCTGGGCATGCAGGTATTTTTTTCCAGTATTCCTGCCGATGTACAAGGCGTTGTCGTGCATGGTGCCGGCGGCGATTTTTGCGCCGGGCTTGATCTGAACGAGCTCAAGGAAACCTCGGTGGCCGAAAGCTTTGATACGTCAATCATCGGCCAGCGGCTGAACGATACCGTGCAGTTCTGCAAGGTACCCGTGGTATCGGTGTTGCACGGTGCGGTCATTGGGGGTGGGCTTGAATTTGCGGCATCCACCCATATCCGTGTTGCTGAAAAAACAGCGTACTACGCCTTGCCGGAAGGCACCCGCGGTATTTTCCT
>JBAYOZ010000252.1:0-3087 GCA_041677965.1 Pusillimonas sp. | reverse complement strand
GGTCAGCCCGCCGAACTGATCGATGGCCTGATTGCCCAAGGCGCCAAAGACCTGGTTATTGTCAACAACAATGCCGGCAATGCCGAAATTGGCCTGGCGGCACTGCTCAAGACCGGCCGCGTACGTAAAATCATTTGCTCGTTCCCGCGCCAGGCCGACTCGTACGTGTTCGACGAGCTTTACCACTCGAAAAAAATTGAACTCGAACTGGTGCCACAAGGTAACCTGGCCGAACGCATCCGTGCGGCTGGCGCCGGCATCGGGGCATTTTTCACGCCCACCGGTTTTGGCACCGAGCTGGCCGAAGGCAAAGAAACCCGTGAGATCAATGGGCGTCAGTACGTGCTTGAACACCCCATTTTTGCCGACTTCGCTCTTATCAAGGCTGAAACCGGCGATCGCTGGGGCAACCTCACCTACCGCAAAACGGCGCGTAACTTCGGCCCCATCATGGCAACGGCCGCCAAATGCACAATTGCTTCGGTTCACGAAATTGCCGAACTCGGTGAAATCGACCCGGAAACCGTGGTCACACCCGGTCTTTTCGTCAAACACATTGTCAAAGTTCCCCGCACGGCCACCGGCCCGGCTGGTTTCAAAACAGCTTAAGGACCAAAAATGAGCGAACAAAACACGATTCCAACCTGGACCCGCGACCAGATGGCTGCACGCGTTGCTGCCGATATCGCTGACGGCGCCGTAGTCAACCTGGGTATTGGCCTGCCCACCAAAGTGGCCAATCACCTGCCCAGCGACCGCGAAGTCATCCTGCACAGCGAAAACGGTGTCATTGGCATGGGCCCCGCACCGGCCAAAGGCGAAGAAGATTACGACCTGATCAATGCCGGCAAGCAACCCGTTACGCTGCTGCCGGGCGGCTGCTACTTTCACCACGCCGACAGCTTTGCCATGATGCGCGGCGGCCACCTTGATGTTTGCGTTCTGGGGGCCTTCCAGGTGTCAGTCAAGGGCGACCTGGCCAACTGGAGCACCGGTGCACCTGATGCCATCCCGGCCGTCGGCGGTGCCATGGATCTGGCCATTGGCGCCAAAAAAACCTATGTCATGATGGAACTTCGCACCAAAACAGGCGAATCCAAACTGGTCGACCAGTGCACTTACCCGTTAACCGGTATCGGTTGCGTCAGCCGTGTTTACACCGACGTTGCAGTATTCGATCTGGGTGCCGGCGGCGCGCAGGTTATTGATATTGTCGAAGGCCTGTCGTTCAACGACCTGCAAGCGCTGACACCGGTAAAACTAACCGACGCCCGCAACTAAGGGCTTGGCCCTTTCGGTTGCCCGCCAGGAATCAGGCCAGCTCCATCATGGTGGCGGCCTGGTTCCTGAACTCTTTAGGTGACACGCCCACATGCCGCTTGAAAAAGCGGGTGAAATACGCCGGGTCGGAAAAACCCAGGGCATCCGACACCACACTAATGGTCATGGTTGTATAGACCAGTTCACGCTTGGCTGCCAGCACAATACGCTGATGAATCAGTTCCAGCGCCGTCTGGCCTGTTGCCCTGCGACACACAATATTCAGATAAGCGGCAGTGATGCCTATTTTTTTTGCGTAGAGCTCAACGGCCCAGCCTTGTGCGTAGTGTTGCTCGACCAACTGCGAAAACTGCCTGAAGTATGTCCTGCCTTGATCTTCAGGGCGTAACGGGGCAACACGTACCGTCGATATCTGCCGGCTGACCCAAACAAAAATACATTGAAGCAAGGCTGTCATCAGGGTATCGCGATGTGGCACGTTGCTGCGATACTCGGCGTCAAGCCGGGCAAATGCATTGTCGATATATGCATCAGCGTCAGTATCAAGCGTAAGTAGCTGCGGTGTCAGCAATTGGCTGTCGATGGGGCCCAAACCCGACACCAGACCCTCGACCAGCGGATAGGCCAAGGTAACAACATGCCCGTGCGCGCCCGGATCGAAGCGAAAACCATGCACACACATTTGTGGCACGAGCACCATTTGCCCCGACTGCATGGCATGTTCTTTTTCATCAAGCACCACACGCGCTGTACCCCCTTTTAAATAAAGCAGCTGGAACAGGCTGTGATGCTGGTGAATCTTGATTTCCCAATCGTGCAGGCGACTGCGCTCGACGATAAGTTCACAATGCACCAGATCGGGCGTTGGCCATTGCTCGCGTTCACCGTACAGCTGGTACACAGGAATACGCTGACCGGCTGTACGTAACACGCGATTAGTAATAGCCATTAGTTACCGCCATTGGCAAAACAACAAATATTGCAAGTTCATACCTAGGGACAACCCTAGTATTCTATATTTATCAATGAATTATGAACTGCTTATATTAAATAAGTTTCGAAAAGTGCAATTATCACATGAATTAATCCATTCCATTAAAGCAGGTTCAGGCGCACCATAGCGTTCATCCCGAACACCCATCAATCGAAATCGGGCACAAACAAGGAGCTCTCCATGAAAACACAAGTCGCGATTATCGGTGCCGGCCCGTCCGGCCTGCTTCTGGGCCAGTTGCTGCACTTGCAGGGTATTGAAACCGTCATCCTGGAACGCAAAACCCCGGAATATGTCCTTAGCCGCATTCGTGCCGGCGTGCTTGAGCAAGGTCTGGTCGACTTGCTGCGCGAAGCCAACGTGGCCGACCGCATGGATCGTGAAGGACTGATTCACGAAGGTACTGCATTCAGTTTCAACAACCAGTTGCGCCGCATCGACTTCAAGAAATATGCCGAAGGTCAAACCGTCATGGTTTACGGCCAGACCGAGGTTACGCAAGACCTGATGGAAGCCCGCAAAGCCACCGGCGGCATCACTATTTATGAAGCCGAAGACGTCAAGCTGCACGATTTCTACACCGACAAGCCTCGCGTCACATTCGTCAAAGACGGCGAAACCGTCGAGCTTGAATGTGACTACATTGCAGGCTGTGACGGCTTTCACGGCGTTTCACGCCAATCCGTTCCTGCCGATCAGATCCAGACCTTCGAACGGGTCTACCCATTCGGCTGGCTCGGCATCCTGTCACGCACACCACCCGTTGACGAAGAGCTCATCTACGCCAGCCACGAGCGCGGTTTTGCCCTGTG
>JBAYOZ010000251.1:0-3111 GCA_041677965.1 Pusillimonas sp. | reverse complement strand
TCGCCCACCTGCACATCAATGCTGGAGGCATGCGCGTAGCGTGTCATCAGGCCATTGCCATGTTCGATTTCAATTGTTTTCCCGTAGCCTGACTGAGTGCTTGCCACCGTAACCACCCCGCCTGATGCAGCATATATGGCAGTGCCATGCGGAGCCGCAAAGTCAAGACCTTCGTGCATTGAACGACGCCCGGAAACAGGGTGGCGTCGCCACCCAAATGATGAACTTAAATACGGGACATTAACCGGCGCATACGTTGGCAGGCTGGCTTCCTGGCCGGCACGCCGGGTCATGACCAGATCAAGCATGGCAAAATTGTTGCGCTGCATGGCCAGACGCTGCTCAAGCAAATCAAGTTCACGACCCAGGGTTTCTGCGGAATCGTAAGGCAGCGCAAACCCTGCTGGCTCATCAAGCACCAACCCCGAATCTTCGGTGCTGGCATCATGTTCTGCCGTTGTCGTGACCCCTGCCTGCAGGGCAACACGCTTGCTGACTTCATTCATTTCAATAACCCGTGCCTGCAGCTCACCCATTTTGGCCGCTAGCTGATGCAGATTGGCACGCAACAACCCCGAGTCCTGGACTGCCCGATCGTACGTCAACGATGCCGAATCGGCCGTCATCAGGGTGTCGGGCCGTGAAAAATGCGCCTGTAGCCACGCCCCTGCCCCAGCCGACCCCAGCACCAGCGCCAGCACGGCTGGCACGGCCAGCCAACGCCGGCGCCCATTGGGGCTAGAATGACTGGCAGAAGAGTCTGCCGTCTGACTATCGTTTATCACTGTTCAATTCCTTGCTTTCTACTGCTTATGTCTGATGCATCACGTCGCGCCGGCCCGTTTTCGGGGCGCACTACCGGCCACACGGTTATCGAATGGCTGAATAATGACCAGCAGGGGGGCAACGTGCTGGCAACCGCACAGCGGCTGCTGCAACTTGAACGTGCCACACAAAAAGCCTTGCCTCCCGCAATAGCGGGAAGCTGCAGGGTGGCACGCGTGGAAGACGGGTTGCTGACACTGGCCGTACCCAGCGCTGCCCACGCCTCGAAGCTTCGACAGCTTGCGCCCAGAATCGTTCAACTATTGGCACACGCCGGATGGAACCTTAACGAAATCAGCATCAAGGTGCAAGCGGGGCTGGCTTCAAACATCACACAACCCCAGCGCCCAAAAGACATCAACCCGCTGGACGCAACGGCGATTGCGGCCTTTGAACACCTGCGCGACAACACACCGCCAGGCCCGCTGGCCGACGCGCTGGCCCGTCTGGTGGCCCGTCACAGGTAAATAATAATCAGGCGAGCTTCCACTCGTGGACGAAAGCTTTTGGCGCAGTCGCCACCGAGTCGTAGGTAACGATTTCCCATGCCGACGCGTCGGCCAGCAAGGCCCGTGCCAGCTGGTTATTAAGGCCGTGCCCCGACTTGCAGGCCACATAACGTGCTACCAGCGGTTTACCAATAAGGTAAAGGTCACCAATGGCATCGAGGATTTTGTGTTTGACGAACTCGTCTTCGTAGCGCAAGCCGTCGGAATTGAGCACCCGATACTCATCCATGACAATGGCATTGTCGAGACTGCCGCCACGTGCCAGACCCGCAGCCAACAGGGCTTCGAGTTCGTTAACGAACCCGAACGTACGGGCACGCGCGATTGATTTCACGTAGGAGTCATTGGCAAAATCAATTTCGGCAAAATTGGCGGTAGCATCAATGGCCGGATGATGAAAGTCGATGGAAAACGACAAGGCGAAGCCATCATGAGGCTCCAGGCGGGCCCACTTCAGGTCGTTGCCTTCGCCCTCGCACACTTCAACAGGCTTGAGCACACGCAGGAATTTTTTGGCGGCGGGCTGTTCTTGAAGACCGGCCGAACGCAGCAAATACACGAAGGTACCGGCACTGCCGTCCATAATGGGCACCTCTTCGGCGTCAAGGTCAATGTGCAGGTTATCGATACCCAACCCGGCCAACGCCGACATCAGGTGCTCTACGGTTGAGACCCTGGCATTGTCTTTTTGCAATACAGACGCCATACGTGTACCGCCAACCAGGCTGGCCTGGGCCGGCAAGTCGATGATTTCGGGCAGATCGACCCGATGAAACACAATACCCGTATTGGGCTCAGCCGGACGTAATGTCAGGGTGACACGACGCCCCGAGTGCAGGCCCACGCCGGTCGTGCTGACAGATTTTTGAAGGGTACGCTGACGTAACATGATGATATATAAAGCGTGTAGTAGTACGTCGTTATTGTTTAACGACTAACTTTGCATTGTAACCGCTAAACAACGCAGACACACACCAAGCCGGCCTGCGGCAATCGAATGAAACCGGATCAGGCACACAGATACACTGGTCTGTGCCGGGGAAACAACAGACCAGTGTACACGGGGTTAAGTTAAAAACCACACCCCGAAAGAGAGTCATCAAGGCGCAATCAAGCGCCCTGGCAGGGATCAGTCAGCCTGTTTGCGCAAGAATGCAGGAATATCGAAATGATCCATACCTGCCGTTTCAAGTGCGCGCACCTGGGCCGAGGCCTGGCTGCGAGGGTTACGGATAACCGATGGCACTTCAGCCACTTCGGAAAAATCGTGACCGCCAGAGAGCGGCTCGTCGTCAGTACCTGTGCGGCGTGCTTCCTGCGGATTCTGCACCAGTTGCGGGCGGGCGTTGGCACGGCCCAGGCCTGTGGCCACAACAGTAACGCGCAGGTTCTCGCCCATGGACTCATCGTAAGCGGTACCGTAAATAACGGTAGCCTCTTCTGCTGCAAAACCACGGATGGTTTCCATGATTTCGCGCGTTTCACGCATCTTGAGCGAGCGGCTTGCCGTAATATTGACCAGCATGCCACGCGCACCGTGCAGGTCGACACCCTCAAGCAGCGGGCAGGCAATAGCCTGTTCGGCGGCCACCCGCGCACGATCGGCACCCGATGCAATGGCGGTACCCATCATGGCCTGGCCCTGCTCGCCCATGATCGTCTTGACATCCTCAAAGTCAACGTTGACATTGCCTTCGACATTAATGATCTCGGCAATGCCTGCGCATGCGTTATGCAGCACATCATCGGCAGCCTTGAAGCAGTCTTCCTGGGTGGC
>JBAYOZ010000250.1:0-3113 GCA_041677965.1 Pusillimonas sp. | reverse complement strand
TCTGAGGGATGACGCGCAACCGTCAGGGCGTGGCTGGCGTAATAGCCACGGTCGTTATCAGCAATATTAAGGTCGGCTTTGTAAACCGTTGAGCGCAGGGCCATGAGAACCAGGAGTTAGTTTTGAACCGGATGTTGCAAATGCGACCCGGCTGGAAGTGACAGCGTTTGAAAAATCGGCCCCACGACCGGCCCGGTGTCGGGCAGTGGCATGTAGGCAATATCGTGGGCTTCCTGCTTGCGCAGGCCCAGACCTGTCAAGACCAGATACATCATGTCTTCAACATGATTGGCCTGATTTTTTTCCGTCAGAAGGGTTTCAATACCGAAAAAAATCGACCCAAGCATGATGTCGCGCACAACGACCTCGTTGGTGACCTTGAAACGGCTGGTACGAACACCCAATGCAATATCGCGACACAGGTATTGGTCAAGAAGCTTGCCGCGCACCGTGTGACGCGACCCTACGCGGGCCAGGAACGTGCCCCACAGTGGGTATTTGCAAGCGGTTCTGACATATAAACGGGTGCCAGTACAAATGCGCGCAGCCGGATCATCGAGCTTGCGCACTTCGGCATCGACAACCGCCAAGGCCTCATCGCTCATTTCACCACACAAGGCCAGGAGGAGATCACTGGTCGTGCGAAAGTAGTTATAGAACGTACCACGCGCCACACCGGCAGCGGCGATGAAATCGTCGATAACAGGCGCATCGGGACCCTTTTCTGCAAATACTTCCAGCGCACTTTTCATCAGCAATGCGCGCGTCTTTTCACGCCGCATAAGCCCGACACGGGTTCGGTGATCTTGGGCGGGCAACGCAATTTCGTTTTTATTCAACATCATGCCCTCGATTTTACATCTGATCGACACACCCACCTTCTCCCGATCAGCGGTCCCTTGAAGCAGGGATAACACCTAATTGAACAATATCGTCAATTTGACTACCATTATCAATATGACAGTTATGTCATTTATTAAAAATTGTAATACCGAGGAGCAAAAATGAAATTATTGAGATACGGCCAGAGCGGCCAGGAAAAGGCAGGCGCAGTGGACAACAATGGCCAGATCCGTGACCTGTCCCTGCTCGTTCCAGATCTGACCCCCGACTGGCTGAGCAAGCCCAAACTTGCCGCCCTTGCCGCCATTGATCTCGAGAAAATGCCCTTGGTTACCCAGCCGGTACGTATCGGCGTTCCTGTTGCTGGTGTCCGGCAATTCGTGGCTATCGGCCTGAACTACAAAAAACACGCCGAAGAAGCCGGCCTGCCTTTGCCTGAAGAACCTGTGGTTTTCACCAAAGCCATTACCTCGCTCAGCGGCCCCAACGACGATATCGTCATGCCCGAGGGCTCTGAAGAACTGGATTGGGAAATCGAACTGGGCATCATCATGGGTGCGACCGCACAAAACGTTGATGAAGCCAACGCCCTTGATTACGTCGCGGGTTACTGCCTGTCCAATGACGTGTCAGAACGCGCCTGGCAAATCAAGCGCAATGGACAATGGGGTAAGGGCAAAAGTTTCGACACCTTTGGCCCGGTCGGCCCCTGGCTGGTAACCACTGATGAACTGCCGAACCCGCAGACGCTGGACATGACGCTGAAAGTCAATGGCGAGGTTCGGCAGCACAGCAACACCGCCGACATGATTTTCCCGGTTGCCAACATCGTGGCGTATCTCAGCAAGTTCATGACCCTCTTGCCAGGCGACATCATCATTACCGGCACACCTGCCGGTGTCGGGCTGGGCATGAAACCACCCCAGTTCCTCAAGCGCGGCGATGTCGTCACGCTCAGCATCGACAAACTGGGCACCCAAACCCAAAACGTGGTCTGACCCCGTGTTGATCGACATTTAACGATCAACCTACCTGCCATTTGACGATAAAGGCTCCGGCATTTGCCGGAGCCACTGTAAACGTGCGCCCTAAAAAAACATAACCCGCGCACGCCTGTAAAGGAGACAACCCCATGAACAGCCTTCCGGCACAAACCCGGCGCGACGGCGTGCTTGCCGTGCACTCGGTTCACGAGTTCGTCTACAGCGTCCCCGACCTCGATGAAGCCCGCCGTTTTTACACTGCCTTCGGACTGGAGGTTAAAGAAGAAAACGACTGGTTAGGCCTATATACCTGCAACCACCCCCAACGATGGGCACGCATCTACCAGGCTGGCGAAAACAAGCGCCTGCAATGGCTGACATGGGGTATTTACGCCGAAGATCAGGCCGCTTTTGATACCCATTTCGACATGAACAACATCAAACGCATGACGCCACCCGAAGCGGCGCAGCGTATCGGCGATACACAAGGGTTGTGGTTTGAGGGCCCGGACGGTATGCCGCAACGCCTGGTGGTTGCCGCGAAATGTTCACCCAGTGTGAAATCTCAAAGCGTATTTCCCGTTCAAGTCAGCGACCACGGGCGCGCACCGCAACGCAGCCAGGTTGTACAAATTCGTCCGCGCCACTTGTCACACATTCTGACGTTCACGGCTGACGTTGATCGCAGCATCGCGTTTTACCTGAATATTCTGGGCCTGCGCGTCTCGGACCGTTCGGACTCCGTCATTGCGTTTTTGCATGCCCCGCACGGCAGTGACCACCACTTGCTGGCGCTGGCCTTGTCCGACGGCTATGGCCTGCACCATAGCAGTTGGGACGTTTCCTCATTCGACGATGTCGGGCTGGGCATGCAGCAAATGATCCAGGCCGGCTATACCCGGGGCTGGGGCATGGGTCGCCACGTACTGGGCTCAAACTATTTCCGCTATGTGCGCGACCCCTGGGGCAGCTATGCCGAATACTCCTTCGACATTGACCATGTACCCAGCACGCTGGATTGGCCATCCGGGAACTACCCTCCCGAAGATTCGATTTACGTCTGGGGGCCAGACATGCCTGAAGACTTCATCCAGAACTTCGAAACACAGGTCACAGCTCAGACTGACGCCTGATTCCAAATAAAAAACACGACACTCAGGAGACAAAAATGAACTCAAATTGCAATGAAATTTATGACGTTATTCAGGTCGGTTACGGCCCGGTCAGCCAGGTACTGGCACTGAGCCTGGGCCGCAAGGGCTACTCGGTTGCCGTTTTCGAGATCTG
>JBAYOZ010000249.1:0-3133 GCA_041677965.1 Pusillimonas sp. | reverse complement strand
AGCCCAGCGAGCGCTGCTCTTCGATGCGGCTGCCACCGGTGCCCAGCAGCGGCCATACCGCATCGGGCAACGAGAAATTGTAATGAACCCCGGCGATGCATTGCATGGCCTTGCCGTAGCGCTCGGCCAGACCGCGCCGGTACACATGCTTGAGCATGCCGGTGTTTGATGGGCCATACCAGCCAATGGGGATATCGGCCTCGCCGGGCAAAATGGCCGGCATGGACTGGTTCCAGATGATTTCGTTGTCAAGCTGGCTGGCAACAAACCGGTGGATGTCTTCAAGTTCGCCACGCAGCGCTTCAATGTTGCCATGCGTGCCGGTAATCAGCTCAAGCAGGGCCTCAGAATAGTCGGTGGTGATTTTCGGGTGGGTCAGGGCGCTGCCCAGCTTGACGGGGTGCGGTGTACGCGCCAGATTGCCGTCGTGGTCAACCCGCAGGCCTTCTTTTTCGATGCCGCGCAAAATACCGTTGAGTACCTGGGCTTCAGGGCGCAGAAGCTGGTGTCGTTCAGGGCGTTGGTTCATGCAGAGAGTCTTCTTTTAAAGGCCGTTTGGCTGCGGATTTTACCCGAGCCCCTACAATAGGGCCTGTCACTGGTTTCCGGTGGTGTGCCGGGTTTATTTTTGGGGTAGTGTAGTGCGTTTTCGTTTGTTTGCTACAGTTTTGATGACCGCTTTGCTGGCGGCCTGTTCGCCCGATTACAACTGGCGAGAAATCACATTGGCCGATGGGCTGGTGGTGGCCATCTTCCCCGACAAGCCGCGCGAGCAAACCAAAACCTTGCCGTTTGCAGGCCATGATATTCCGTTTACCTTGACCGGTACGGTGCTGGATGACACGGTATTTGCGGTGGGTCACGCCCCGCTGCCGCCCGAGATCGGCCAAAGTGCCGAACAGCGCACACTGATGTACCGACAGGTCGTGCAGTCGTTTTATGGCAATTTTGGCCTGACCCCGCCCGAAGCATTGCCCGAGCCCGGCACCCGTTTCAGTATCGAAGGCCAGGGCCCCAAAGGCCTGTTGCGGCTGGACGGTGTGGTGTGGATGCATTCCGGCTCGGTCACCGAAGGGTTGGTAACGGCACCCGCAGGCTCGTTTCCGCAGGCCCAGGCCGATGAGTTTTTAAGGGCCATCAAGGCGCCAGGCGGTTGATCGTTTGTGCGGCGAATCTTGTTGCCCCGGCGCAAAGCGGTCGGTGCCGGGGCTGTTCAAGCCTGCCAATTCATGCGGTTTCCAGCCGTTGTGTAACTTTAGTCGCATGGTAGGCCACAGGTTTGGGTGTATCGGGCAGGTATCCGGCCACAAGTGCCAGCGCAATGGCGGCCTGGCGCCCGTGTATGTTCATTTTCAGGCAGGCATTGGCAATATGGTAGTTGGCTGTTCGTTCCGAGCATCCGACAATATTGCCGATTTCCCAGCTGGTCTTGCCTTTTGATGCCCAGTACAGGCATTCGGTTTCACGCCGGGTTAACGGGCTGGTAGCGGTAAGTGGCGCAGTCATTATTGTTGTTGTCCTTCTGGTGGGGCCTGACCCGGCTTAATACAAAGCCGCATGTTTTGAAATTATTTGACATAAATGTATCAATTATTTCAGAGCTCGCCAACCAGGATGGCTAAAAGCAGCCACATCATAAATGCTAAAATCGTTTTTAAATTTCCAGCGCCGATTTGCTTGATCTGCTTGCGGGCGCGTCATAAATCCAGCTAAAGAGGTCCGCCTATGGCCCCTTCTTCAAACATATCTGTACAAAACACAAGCACTGCAGCCATCCCGCCAGGCTCGGTTGGTATCGTTTCCCCTGAATACATTGGTTTTGACGAGCCCTTGCAACTGGTCAGCGGGCAGGTTTTGCCGCGCTACGAGCTGGCCGTTGAAACCTATGGCACCCTGAATGCCGACCGCAGCAATGCCGTGCTGGTATGTCATGCCCTTAACGCGTCACACCACGTGGCCGGCATTTCGGCCAGCAACGCCAACGATATCGGCTGGTGGGACAACATGGTTGGCCCCGGCAAGGCGCTGGATACTGACCGTTTCTTTGTTATTGGCGTGAACAACATCGGTTCGTGCTTCGGTTCTACCGGGCCGGCCAGCATCAACCCCGATACCGGCAAGCCCTGGGGGGCGGCGTTTCCGATGCTGACCGTGCAAGACTGGGTGCAGGCGCAGGCCCGCCTGGCCGATTACTTCGGCATCAGGAAGTTTGCCGCGGTCATGGGGGGCTCGTTGGGGGGCATGCAGGCGCTGGGGTGGTCGATTACCTGCCCCGACCGTGTAGGGCACTGCATTGTCATTGCCAGCACTCCGCGCCTGTCGGCCCAGAACATCGGGTTCAACGAAGTCGCACGCCGTGCCATCATCACCGACCCTGATTTTCACGGGGGTGATTACTACGCACACAATACGGTGCCGCGCCGTGGCCTGTCGCTGGCACGCATGGTGGGCCACATCACCTATCTGTCTGACGACGACATGGATACCAAGTTCGGTCGCACCCAGCGTGAACCGGCCGAGGGCGGCGAATTCCATTACGGCTATGGCGTCGAGTTTGAGGTCGAGTCCTACCTTCGCTACCAGGGCGAAAAGTTTTCCACTTATTTTGATGCCAACACCTATCTGCTGATTACCCGGGCACTTGACTACTTTGACCCAGGGCGTCGTCATGGCGGCGATCTGGCCAAAGCGCTTGAAGCGGTAAAGGCCGGGTTCTTGCTGGTATCGTTTACAACCGACTGGCGTTTCCCCCCCTCGCGCTCGCGAGAAATTGTTGAAGCCTTGCTGAAAAACAAGTTGCCGGTTACATACGCGGAAATTGACGCGCCGCATGGCCACGATGCCTTCCTGCTGGACGATCGTCGCTACCATGCCGTGGTGCAGGGGTATTACGACCAGATCGCGCGCGAACTGGGCCTGCCCGAACGGACACGTACCCTGGGGGTGCTGGCATGATGACCAAGATTCCTTCTTCAAGCATGGAAAATCGTCCCGACCTGTTGCGTATCGCCCAATGGATCGCACCGGGCAGTCGCGTGCTTGACCTGGGCTGCGGTGATGGCACGTTGCTGGCATGGTTGCGTGACAACAAGCAGGTTGATGGTGCCGGCGTCGAGTTTGATGACGCCCGGGT
>JBAYOZ010000248.1:0-3142 GCA_041677965.1 Pusillimonas sp. | reverse complement strand
TGCAAACAGGCATTTCAGACGTACCTTTCATGCGGTTTTTCCTGGCTGCAGGTTCTTGATGTTTTCTTGATGTTTCCTTGTTGGCCCCCTGCCGGTGCCTTCAACACGTTTGTGGCCGAGCTTGAATCGTATGTGCGCCGTGAAAAGTCATTGCTGAGTCTTGCCAGCCACGAATTGCGCACCCCGATCGCGGTGATTTCCGGGGCGCTGGATGTGCTTGAGCAACGCGGCAGCCTGACGTCGGCCGATCAGGCCACTCTGGCCCGGGTACGCCGGGCGACAACCGAGATGCATAGCAATGTCAACGTCTTGCTGGCGTTATCCCGCAAGCAAAGCCAGGACGCCCGTCTTGCCGAGCCTGTTGTGGTGGCCACCGAGCTGGCCAGGGTGCTGGATGATCTGGACGCTGATTTTCCTGTCCGGGCTCGTGTCGCTGTCGATGTGTCCGATCCGGGGCAGGTTCAGGCTGATCCGGTGATGGTTCGAATGCTGTTGCGCAATCTGCTGCAAAATGCCTTGCAGCACACAGCCCGGCGGGTTTTCGTGACGCTCGACGCCCGGGGGGTCCAGATTCGTGACGAGGGCCCTGGCTTGTCGCCAGACGGTCGGCAAGTGCTTGAGGGCATCCGCCAGCTGGCGGATGCGCCGGGCCCGGTCAGCGGGTTGGGTCTGTATCTGGTTACCTTGATGGCTGAACGTCTGGGGTGGCGGTTGACACTGGCCCAGGCGTCTGACCCGGGTACCGTGGTATTTCTTGAGTTTTCGGCGGGTTAACGCATTTCAAACGCTTCCTGATGAAACCTGGTGTCATATTGTCCCAGGCTCTTCAGGCGTTTGCGTAGTGTGGTGGCCAAACCGGCCGGTCCGCAATACCAGACGTCCAGTTTTTGCCCGGCGGGGCGATTTTCGACCAGATCTTCAACGCGCAGGTAATTTTGCTGCGAAGCGTCATGCACGTGCAGGGTGACACTCGGCAAGTCATGGCACAGGCGTTCAATGCGGGCCACGAAGGGGTCTGTTTTTGCATCACGAACGCAATAGTGGAAATCAATGGCGGTTTTGTGCGGGATCTGGCTGAAGTCTTCAAGCCACGCCAGAAACGGTGTGATGCCAATCCCGCCGCCGACCCAGATCTGAGCCGCATCATTCCGGGCCAGATGGTGGTCAAGACGCCCGTAAGGGCCTTCAATGCACACGTCTTGTCCGGGCTGAATCATGTGTGGAAGGGCGCGGGTGTAGTCCCCCAGTGCCTTGATCTGGAAGGTGATCTGGTTTGAGCCGGCAACGGGTGCCGATGCGATGGTGAACGGGTGAGCCCCTTCCCGCGCGTCGAAAGTGACGAACGCAAATTGACCGGGTTCGTGACCAGGCCAGTTGGCTCCGGCATCACAGTTCACTTCAAGGATGCTGTTGCTGTGTTGTTTGACACTGACAATGCGGCCTTCATGTCGGTGGCGCTGGCCAATTTTCTGTTTGATTGAAATGACCGATGCCACGCTGCCGGCCAGCAACAAAAGAGCAGTCAGCCCGCCCAACAGCCCGGACCAGTAACTTGTGGGCATCAACGCGAAGCTATGGAACACCAGCAGCAGGTAGAGTGCCGGCATGGCTTTGTGCAGCAGTCGCCAGGGGCGGTACGGAAACCGTTTCCACAAACTGATGACCAGCATGAAGATCAGTGCATACAGCACCCATTCGCCGACATCTTTGGCTAAGCCATGAACGGGCGACATGAATTCAAACAGTGGCATTTTTGCGGGTCTGCCGGCTGTGCCGACCAGGCTTTTCAGGGGGCTGCCCGCTTGTTTGACCAACCAGTGGGCAATGCCGGCTGAAATGCCCAGGATGCCCGCCCATTTGTGCGCGCTGTATATTTTGTCCATGCCGTTCAGGGGCGTTTCCAGCCAAGCTGGACGCACGGATAACACCATGGCCAGCGACATTAGCCCGATCGACCAGATGCCGGTCAGGTAGAGCCCGTGCTGACGGATCAGCCAGGGCCATTCTCCGGTCATGGGGTTTAACACAAGGGCATCCCAACCCCAGGCGGCGGTCAGGGTGACAATAAACAGGGCAAGCAGTCGGCGTGGTGACATTTTGAGGCTCCGGCGCCCCCGGGATGGGGGCGCTACAGGGGGTCAAGGCGGCAGATTAACCGATCAGTCGTCGTCGCGGGTCTTGCGGTTGAGCACTTCGCCACTACGCGGATCGATGTACAGTTTGACTTTACGTCCTTCGCCGTCGCGAGCCTTGGCTTCATAGCCACCCCGCTCGCGATCGATTTCACGAATGTCGGTGTAGCCAGCCGCCTCAAGTTTGTCGTAGATCTGGCGCAGGTTCAACCAGTCGCCCTGGGCCTGGGTGGTGGTTTGTTGTGCGGCCGGTGCGTTGGCGGCAGCGTTCTGGGCGTGTGCAGGCAGTGTGGCGGCCATCAGGGCAGCACTGCTCAGGGCGATAATGGCAGCCGATTGGCGGATACGTGTGTTCATGATGATCTCCTGAAAAAGTTGGGGCATCGGGGCAATTCCTGATGCATGTCGTCATTGTGCGATTTTGATCATGAACTGAACGTGAAGCCATCGTTCATGTGGCATTCATGAAGTCCGGTGTAAAAGAAGGGGTCGCCGGGCCTGTCGGCCGGCAAGGGGATCCCATGAAAATACCGTTCTCACTCAATCGCTTGTTGCCGGTGGCTGTCGCTGCCATGGCCTTGGTCGTGTCGGTTGGGGCACTGCTGCCGGCTACGGTCTTCGCCGATGACGATGATCACGACCGGGCGCGTCAGGCCCTGCTGGCGGGGAAAGTCTTGTCGTTGCGCGATGTTCTTGACAAAGTCATGGCCGATTATCCCGGCGAACCCGTTGAAATCGAATTTGAAGAAGAGGATGGCGTTTACGAGTACGAGATCAAGCTGTTGCAGCCGGCCGGCAATATCATCAAGCTCAAGGTTGACGCCAGCACCGGCGAGGTTATCGGCCTGAAGGGGCGCGGTGTGCAGTTCAAGGAGAAAAAATAATGCGGGTGCTGGTTGTTGAAGACGAATTGGCATTGGCAGAACAGTTGCGGCAGGCACTGGAACAGGCCGGTTACGCGGTGGATATGGCCCACGATGGCGCCGATGCGCATTACAAGGGTGAGGTCG
>JBAYOZ010000247.1:0-3143 GCA_041677965.1 Pusillimonas sp. | reverse complement strand
GTTCAGTTCCTGTTCGGCGTTGCCGACCAGCAACTGGAAGGCAAAGACTACCTGACCGGCAAGCGCTCGATTGCCGACCCCTACCTGTTCACCATCATGACCTGGGCCAAGTTCAAACAGATCAACCTCGACTCGTTCAAGAATCTGTCCCGCTTCTTTGACGTCATGGCCAATGACCCGGCTGTCAAGCAGGCCCAGAAGCGCCAGCAAGAAGGCTGATTGCCCATTGCAAATGCCATACGAAAATTACCGTCATGCTACGAGTGCCGGCAAAAGCTGATGGCATAATGATCCAGACGTTCAAGGAAAAGCAAAAAGGCCCCGCGGGGCCTTTTTGCTGATGTTTTCATGCGGATAACCGCACTTTTTTGCATCTTTACGACAACTGTGACTTTGGCGCAGGGCTAATGTCGTTTGAAGGTGCCCTGCCGTTTAAAACAGGCCCTACGCTGTTGTACTGGTTTGCGGCCGTGCCAGATTCCACATCAGGGCGCGGAACGGTGCCAGCAAGGCCAGATTTACCGCGAGCTTGACGGCCAGGTCGCCCACCACCAGTGACATCCAGTCGATACCGGTACCGGCAAATGCCAGCCCAAAAAACATGAACGTATCGAGGGTGGCACCGGCAGCACCACCAATGAACGGAGCGCGCCACCAGGCCTGATTCCGCAGGCGATCAAAGACCTGAATATCAAGAAGCTGGGCAAACAGGAAGGCCAGACCTGACGCCATGGCAATACGGGGGGTAGCAACCCAGAACGAAAACACAACGGCAATAATGAAGCCAACAGCCACGACCCGGCGTGCAGCCTGCGGGCCAAAACGTCGGTTGATCAGGTCAGCTACCAAAAAGGCGACCGGATACGATATAGCCCCCCAGGTCAGCCACTGATTGATTGGGTATTGCACCAATATATTGGAGCCAACAACCACAACGGCCATGGCCAGAATGGCAACAAGGGTTTGAAGCACCGACATGGGTGCGTAAAGACTGGATTTCATTTGGAAAATTCTTTGGCAAGCTCGGAGGCCCGATTATAAGCGGCTTGCATCGCTTCATGCACCAGGGCCTCGAAACTGTGTTGCTGAAATACCTCCAGGGCCGCTGCTGTCGTACCGCCTTTGGAGGTGACACGCTCGCGCAGCGTCGCCGGCGACTCGGGCGACAGGCTGGCCAATTGTGTCGCCCCGTTCAGGGTGGCCAGCGCCAGTGCACGTGATTGCTCTGCGGTCAACCCCAGTTTTTCACCACCTGCAATCAGTGACTCGATGAACAGAAATACATAGGCCGGACCACTGCCCGACAACGCGGTAACGGCATCAATCTGTGCATCACTGTCGACCCAGACGACCTCACCCACCGCCTTGAGCAATTGCTGGGCAACACCACGATCTTGCGGTGAAACGCCATCAAGCGCCAGCAAACCGGAAATGCCTGCCTTTACCAGTGAGGGCGTATTGGGCATGCAACGCACAACACGGGTAAACGGCGCAGTGTCGCTGCCCAGCCAGCGCGAAAGGGTTGCGCCATCAATGCCGGCGGCAATGCTGATGACCAGGGTGTCAGGCGTTAAAAAAGGACGACACGCGGCGACCGTGTCTTTCATGACCTGGGGTTTGACGGCAAAGATCCAGACCTTGCTGTCGCCAAGGCGGGCATCGGGTACGGAAGCCGTGCTGACGCCCTGCGCCGACCAGCGATCCAGTGTGCCCGGGTCAATATCTATGACATGAACGTCGGATGCGCCGCAGCGCTTGCCGATCAGGCCAGCCCCCAATGCTGACGCCATATTGCCGCCGCCAATGAAAGCCAGTGAAAGTTCGTAGGTTGGAGACATGATGGGAACTCCGTAAAAAGAAGATCAACAACGCGTGAACGACCCCTCGTTCGGCAACGCATCAGTTACGTATTAGCACCATGGTCGTGCTCAGGCCGGCAAGGATATCACGCAGGCCTGACTTTCAAGGTAGGTGACGCCGGGCAACTGGCAGCGCCGTATTGCTGCCACCAGGGAGTCCATGGCCTCACGACGAGGAAAGCTTTTTCGCCAGGCCATGACAACACGCCGGTCAGGCACCGGGTGGCTGAAAGGGATGTAGGCCAGCAAGTCATCGGGTGCGCCCGACGTAGGCAGTGAACTGACAGGCAAAACGGTAATGCCGATACCGGCAGCAACCATGTGGCGTATGGTTTCCAGTGATGACCCCTCGAAGCTGCGCTGAATACCATCGCTGCTGGCCGAGAAACGGGCCAGTTCAGGGCACACTTCAAGCACCTGGTCGCGAAAGCAATGCCCGGTACCCAACAGCAGCATTGTTTCATTTTTCAGTTCAGCCGTGCTGATCGATGTACGACCCGCCCAGGGATGATTGCGTGGTACGGCGACAACAAACGGCTCGTCATACAGTGGCCGAACTTCAAGCCCTGCATCAGGAAACGGCAAGGCCATGATGGCGCAGTCAATCTCGCCCTGGCGCAAGAGCTCGAGCAAACGCGCTGTAAAATTTTCCTGAAGAATCAGCGGCATTTGCGGTGTAAGCTCGATTTGTGCCGGCACCAGGCGCGGCAACAGATAAGGCCCGATGGTGTAAATGACGCCAACCCGCAGCGGCCCCGCCAGCGGATCATGCCCCTGACGGGCAATCTCTCGCAGGTTGGCGGTTTCTTACAGTACCCGCTGGGCCTGGGTGATAACGCGTTCACCAATGGGGGTGACCGACACTTCATTGCCGCCCCGCTCAAAAAGGGTTATACCCAACTCTTCTTCCAGCTTGCGAATCGCCACCGACAACGTCGGCTGACTCACGTAACAGGCATCGGCGGCACGTCCGAAGTGGCGTTCACGGGCAACCGCCACAATGTATTTAAGTTCGGTCAGTGTCATAGGGTGCTCGGTCAGGGTGAAAGTGGTAAGCAAGTCGTGGAAAATGGCGGTTTGCGGTCATGTGCGCAGGAAGTCCTGCTTGCCACGCATCCAGCGCGCCAGATGCCGGTCAACAATGTCTGGCGCGTGTTGCAGCAGATCTGCAGCCAGGCCCTGAGCCTGCTCGACCAGCTCACCGTCTGACTCGAGACTGGCAAAACGCAAAATCTGCACACCTGACTGACGCACCCCCAGAAACTCACCCGGTCCACGCAATTC
>JBAYOZ010000246.1:0-3150 GCA_041677965.1 Pusillimonas sp. | reverse complement strand
TCTTCGGTTTCACCCGAACGGTGCGAAATGACGGCGGTGTAACCTGCACGCTTGGCCATTTCGATGGCTGCAAATGTTTCGGTCAGGGTACCGATCTGGTTGATCTTGATAAGGATGGAGTTGGCAATGTTCTGGTCAATACCCTGCTTGAGGATCTTGGTGTTGGTCACGAACAGGTCGTCGCCCACCAGCTGCACTTTCTTGCCCAGCTGTTTGGTCAGGATTTCCCAGCCAGCCCAATCGTCTTCGGCCATGCCGTCTTCGATGGTGATGATGGGGTACTTGTCGCACCAGGTGGCCAACAGGTTGGTAAAGTCGGCTGCAGTCAGTGAAACGCCGCCTTCACCGGCCAGGTGGTATTTGCCGTCACGGTAGAACTCGGAGCTGGCGCAGTCAAGACCCAGGGCAATCTGCGAACCGGCTTCGTAGCCGGCGGCCTCGATGGCCTGCAAAATCAGCTGGATGGCGGCCTCGTGGTTGGCTACGTTGGGGGCAAACCCGCCTTCATCGCCAACGGCAGTAGACATACCCTGATCGTGAATCAGTTTTTTCAGGGCATGGAAAACTTCAGCCCCCATCTGCAGCGATTCGCGAAAGCTTTTTGCGCCCACCGGCAAGATCATGAACTCTTGCATGTCGAGCGTGTTGTTGGCATGTGCGCCGCCATTGATGACGTTCATCATGGGTACGGGCATTTGCATCGGGCCACTGCCGCCAAAGTAACGGTACAGCGACAGGCCGGAATCGTCGGCTGCCGCGCGCGCAACTGCCATACTGGCGGCCAGAATGGCGTTGGCGCCCAGGCGGCTTTTGCTTTCAGTGCCATCAAGCTCGATCAGGGTGCGATCGACAAAGGTTTGTTCCTGGGCATCCAGGCCCATCAGTGCTTCGGAGATTTCGGTATTCAGGTTTTCAACGGCTTTAAGCACGCCTTTACCCAGGTAACGACCCTTGTCGCCATCACGCAGTTCAATGGCTTCACGCGCGCCGGTAGAGGCCCCTGAGGGTACGGCAGCACGGCCCATGGCACCCGATTCGAGCAAGACATCACATTCGACGGTGGGGTTACCGCGCGAGTCAAGAATTTCGCGTCCGATAATATCTACGATTGCACTCATTGCATGTCCTAAGAGAAGAAAAAATTACATAAATGATGGATGAGCGGATTTTACTTCGTGCGCGCCCGGCAACAGGCGGCGCAGCTACTTCAAAATGACTTTTTCAAGGTGTTCGACCGCTCTGACCTTCCAGCCCAGTTCATCTTTGATGCGGCAGCGCAGGGCGTCAGACGCCTCGGGCTCGCCATGCACCAGAAAGGTTTGCGACGGTGGGCGTTTAAAGCCACCCAGCCAGCGCATGATTTCATCAGCGTCGGCATGGGCCGACAGCATTGAAAGGTTATCAAGCTCGGCCTTGACCGGAATGTATTCACCGTGAATCTTGATGGTTTTGGCCCCTGCCAGCATTTTGGCACCCCGCGTACCCGCCGCCTGGTAACCGGCAAACAAAATGCTGGAACGCGGGTCAGGGGCAAACCGCTTGAGGTGATGAATAACGCGCCCCCCGGTGGCCATACCGCTGGCAGAGATGATGATTTTGGGCATGGGCGAAGCGTCAAGGGCCTTGGATTCTTCAACGCTTTCAATGTATTCGGCCACACCATTGACTTCGCGCACCTGGGCGTTGGTCAGTTTCTGCTCACCGGGGTGATCTTTGTGCACACGCACCGCCGCCAGCGACATAGGGCTGTCAAGGTAGATTGGCATCTTGGCCGGCAAGCGGTTGGCCTTGCGCAACGTATGCAGGTAGTACAGCAACAGTTGCACCCGACCAACGGCAAAGGCGGGAATCACCACGGTACCGCCGCGCTCGGCGGTGCGACGGATGATGTCTTCGAGTACGGCCTCTGGCGGGCTTTGGTCGTGCAGTCGATCACCGTAGGTTGATTCAAGCACCAGGTAGTCGGCTTCAGTGACGGCATCGGGGTCGGGCATGACCGGGTCGTTGTAGCGCCCCAGGTCACCGGAAAACACCAGCTTTCGGCTATCCCACCGCACCTCGACAATCGAGGCACCAAGAATATGGCCGGCACGGTGCAGCTTCACATTGACACCGCCACCAACATCATGAAACGCGTCGCGTGACAACGACCGGAACTGCCTTAAAACCTGCTGAGCCTCTTTGGTCGTGTACAACGGCAACGCCGGCTCGTGCGAACTGAGCTTGTGGCGATTCATGAATTCGGCGTCGGCTTCCTGGATATGCGCGCTGTCGAGCAACAGGATTTCAGCCAGATCGAGCGTAGGGTCGGATGCAAAAACTGGCCCGCGAAAACCTTCGCGTGCCAGCCGGGGCAAATAACCGGAATGATCAAGATGGGCGTGGGTCAGCACGACGGCATCAATGCCGGCCGGATCTACAGGAAAAGGGGCCCAGTTGCGCTGACGCAAATACTTCAGGCCCTGGAACAAACCACAATCAATCAGCACCCGCCGCCCGTTCGATTCGAGCAGGTGACGCGAACCGGTAACCGTGCCTGCTGCACCCAGAAAAGATAACTCCATGGCTCCTCCGCCAGATAAGGTCAGAGTTCGAACAGGCCGTTTTCTTTGACGCAGCGATCGATACTGACCAGGGATTCGAGTAAACCGGCCATTTTGCCCAGCGGTACCGCATTGGGACCGTCGGACATGGCCTTGTCAGGATCAGGGTGACACTCCATGAACAAACCCGCAACCCCCACAGCGACCGCTGCCCGCGCCAGCACCGGCACAAATTCGCGCTGGCCACCCGAAGACGTGCCTTGCCCGCCAGGCAACTGCACCGAATGGGTGGCGTCAAACACGACCGGGCAACCGGTTTCGCGCATGATGGCCAGTGATCGCATATCGGACACAAGATTGTTGTAACCGAAAGATGCACCGCGTTCGCACACCATGATGGTACTGCCATCGCCGCCGGCGGCAATGGCCGCATCACGGGCCTTGGTCACGACCTGAAGCATGTCGTGAGGCGCAAGAAACTGGCCCTTCTTGATGTTGACCGGCTTGAGGGTTGCCGCACACGCCTGGATGAAATCAGTCTGGCGACACAGAAACGCAGGGGTTTGCAAGACATCAACCACAGACGCCACGTCGTGAACCTGTGACT
>JBAYOZ010000245.1:0-3203 GCA_041677965.1 Pusillimonas sp. | reverse complement strand
GGTGGTTATTACACCGAAGACGCGCACGGGCAAAATCATGATGCGTCCGCAGATCAAGCTGCTGAACGAAGCAGGCGACGAAATCAAGATTGCAGGTACCGATCACTCGGTGAACATTTCGTTCCCGGTTGGTGCACTGATCACGGTTCGTGATGGCCAGCAGGTTAACGTTGGTGAGGTTCTGGCGCGTATTCCCCAAGAATCGCAAAAGACTCGCGATATTACCGGTGGTCTGCCGCGTGTGGCCGAACTGTTCGAAGCCCGTTCACCCAAAGACGCCGGCATGCTGGCCGACGTTACCGGTACGGTTTCCTTCGGTAAAGACACCAAGGGCAAGCAGCGCCTTGTCATTACCGACATGGACGGCGTCAGCCACGAGTTCCTGATTCCCAAAGAGAAACAGGTTCTGGTGCACGACGGCCAGGTGGTGAACAAAGGTGAAATGATTGTCGATGGCCCGTCCGACCCGCACGACATTCTGCGTTTGCAGGGCATCGAGCGTCTGGCGAACTACATTGTCAACGAAGTGCAGGACGTTTACCGTTTGCAGGGCGTGAAGATCAACGACAAGCACATCGAAGTGATTGTGCGTCAGATGCTGCGCCGTGTGAATATCGTTGACTCGGGCGATACCAGCTTCATCAACGGTGAACAGGTCGAACGCTCCGAACTGCTCAATGAAAACGACCGCATGGAAGCCGACGCAAAGATCCCTGCAACGTACGAAAACGTTTTGCTGGGTATTACCAAGGCCTCGCTGTCGACCGATTCGTTTATTTCAGCGGCATCGTTCCAGGAAACCACGCGCGTGCTTACCGAAGCAGCCATCATGGGCAAACGCGACGATTTGCGTGGTCTCAAGGAAAACGTCATTGTGGGTCGCCTCATTCCGGCGGGTACCGGTATGTCGTATCACATGGCGCGCAAGGCCAAAGAAAAACACGAGGAAGCCGAACGTCTGGCTGCCCGTGCACAGGCTAACCCCTTCGAAGACGCCCCTGTCACGGTCGATGCCACACCGGAAGCTGACAGCGCTGACGCTGGCACTACAGAAAACGGTGGCACCGAAGAATAAACCCTTCACCCCGGCTTGCCGGGGGTGCTGTTGACCAAAACCCCGCTTGCCTTACCGGCAGGTGGGGTTTTTTCATGGTTGAACAGGTTGCGGTTCCAGCAGGTGGCGGGTTCGTACTACTATTGATTTTTTATTCATAACGATTATGCCTGCGTTCGTTTTGCAGGCGATGTACAGCGAGGTTGTATGACGTACCAGGCACCTGTTGAAGAGTTTCGTTTTGTCTTGACCGCGTTGGCTGATCTGGACGGGGTGCTCGCCCTGCCCCGGCATGCCGATCTTGATCACGACACGGTTGATGCAGTGCTACATGAAAATGCACGCTTTGTTCAAGACGTGGTGGCACCCCTGAACCGGGCGGGTGATCTTCATCCGGCGCGTTGTGACAACGGCCAGGTGACAGTCACCGATGGTTTTTGTGAGGCCTTCAAGGCCTTTGCCCAGGGTGGATGGCAGGGCCTGCACCATGACCCGCAATGGGGTGGTCAAGGCTTGCCCCGTGTATTGGGGGCTGCAGCGGCCGAAGCGCTGCACGCCGCCAACATGGCCTTTGCCTTGTGCCCCATGCTGACTGATGGGGTCATTGAAGCCTTGTCCACAGCGGGTTCTGCGGCGCAATGCGAGCGTTACATTCCTGCATTGCTGCAGGGGCGCTGGACGGGCACCATGAATCTGACCGAGCCACAGGCCGGGTCAGATCTGGCACAGGTGGCAGCACGGGCCATACCGCAGGCTGATGGCACCTACCGTCTGTTCGGTCAGAAAATATTCATCACATACGGTGATCATGATATGGCTGAAAACATTGTCCATCTGGTACTGGCGCGAACACCCGATGCCCCGAAGGGGGTGAAGGGCATTTCACTGTTCATCGTGCCCAAATTTGTGGTGAACGAAGATGGCACTCCGGGGCCACGTAACGATGTCTGGTGTGCTTCGCTGGAGCACAAGCTGGGCATACACGCCAGCCCGACAGCGGTGATGCTGTATGGTGATTCAAAAGGCGCAGTAGGGGCCGGCGCCATCGGCTATCGGGTTGGCGAGGAAAATCGCGGGCTGGAATACATGTTCATCATGATGAATGCCGCGCGGTACGCGGTTGGCCTGCAGGGTGTGGCCATCAGCGAGCGTGCATTGCAATTAGCAAGCGCGTATGCCGCCCAGCGCATTCAGGGGCGGGCTATCGAAGGTTCGTCGGGCCCGGTCCCGATTGATCATCACCCCGATGTTCAGCGCATGTTGATGACGATGCGCGCCCTGACCGAGGCCAATCGGGCCATGGCGCTGTATGCGGCCGGGCTTGCCGACAAGGCGCATTCCCACCCCGATACAACTGAACGGGCACATTGTCAGGCCATGTATGATTACCTCGTGCCGATTGTCAAAGGGTTTGCAACCGAGTCAGCCCTTGAAGTCACATCGCTGGGCATTCAGGTGCATGGTGGCATGGGTTATATCGAAGAAACCGGTGCGGCCCAGTTCTTCCGCGATGCGCGCATTTTGCCCATTTACGAAGGGACCACCGCCATTCAGGCCAATGATTTCGTAGGCCGGAAAATCTTGCGTGATGGCGGCACACTGGCACGAGAGGTTGGCCTGCAAATAACTGGCACCATTCAGGCCTTGCGTCATACGGCTTCTGGCGCGGCTGCAGACGACGCCGAAACCTTGTCATTTATTGCCGACCGGCTTGAGTTGGCGGTGGCCGCGTACTTGCGCGGGCTGGAACAGACGTTGGCTGCGGCACGTACCGACATGTATCAGGCGTATCTGGGCAGCGTGCCCTTGTTGATGCTGACAGGTATTGTGCAGGGCGGCTGGCATATGGCACGGGCCGTATTGGCATGTCACGAAGCCATGCAAGCGGGCCAGGCTACTGAATTCCATCATCAAAAACGTTCAACAGCGGTATTCCATGCGGCCCACTTGTTGCCGCGCGCAGCAGCGTACGCCGATGCCATTGCCGCTGGCCGTCTTGTTGACCGATTGCCGCGCCCGCGTACTTACTGATCAGACTGTCTGTTTTTAGGCGGGTTGTTGCCGGGTTGACGAATAACTTGAACTTGGTGTATTGACCGCTATCTGGCCTTCATGCTAAAGTGAGAAGCTATCCGAAAAATTTGTTGGC
>JBAYOZ010000244.1:0-3255 GCA_041677965.1 Pusillimonas sp. | reverse complement strand
CGTGGCGCTTGAACGGTGGTTGAGTTGCGCTCGATGACAATCACGGGAATGTCGTAGGCGCTGAGCAGATTGGCCAGCATCAGGCCAACCGGACCGGCGCCGACAATGGTTACGGGGGTCTGGTGTTCTGTGGTCATGGTAGGTGTCAGAAGTCTGTCAGTCGGGGTTGGCCAGCCGTTCAGCAATGCGGGCGGCAGCGGCAACGACGCTCATGGTCAAACGATCGGCCATGGCAGTTTGGGCGATGGCATCGGGGGCGACAATACTCAGGCTGTGCCTGACCTGGCCATCGGGGCTGAAGATGGGCGCGGCAATGCCAAGTCGGCCGGCGTCAACTTCGCCATGCGATACGCAATACCCTTTCTTGCGGATGTCGCGCAGGCCCGTGCTGAATGACTTCCAGTCGGTGCCCATTCCGGCGTCGGCTATCGCGTTGCGGTGGCTTTCGTATTCTTTTTTCTGCAGTCGCCAGGGCAGGTGGGCCAGAATGACTTTTGAGGTTGCCCCCCTGAATATCGGCATGGGCCGGCCACGCTCGTAACTTGTACCGCCTGCGGCGCTGCCGGTGCCCTGATGGTGAATGCACATGACCTGTTTGCGGTACATGCGGCACAGGATCAGATCGGTGCCGCTATCCAGCGCCTGTGCCAGGCCATTTAGTACCGGGCCCGCGATTCGTGCCAGCGGGTCAGTGACACGGATGGTGCGGTCGAACGCGATGAAGGCCGGCCCCAGGCAATAGCCCTGACCAGGCACCTCGTCAAGGTATTCGAATTTCAGCAGGCTTTGAAAATAACGATAGGCGCTGCTGATGGACAGCTGCAGCTCGGTGGCCACTTCTTCCACCGTCCAGACCGGCCGTTCACAGGTGAACAGGCGCGGGATGGATAGCAGGCGATCAACCGAGCTCAGGTGTTGCGAGGCCATGTGCAGTGGTTCAGGCGTCTTGGGCAATCGGGTTGCGCAGCAGCCCGACTTTGGTGATTTCAATTTCGCAAACGTCACCGGCTTTCATGTAAACCTGGGGTTCACGCTTGAAGCCGACACCGCCCGGGGTGCCGGTGGCGATGACGTCGCCGGGTTCAAGCGGGGTGAAGGACGATACGTATTCAATGATCTGGCCAATCGAGAAAATCATGTCGGAAATTTTGGCCTGTTGCATGACTTCGCCGTTCAGGCGGGTGGTCAGGGTTTGGGCTTCGATATCGGGTACGTCATCGGTGGTGATCATCCAGGGGCCGAAGGCGCCGGTGCCGACAAAGTTCTTGCCGGGGGTGAACTGGTGCGAGTGACGTTGCCAGTCGCGGATGGAGCCGTCGTTGTAGCAGGCGTAGCCGGCCACGTGATCAAGGGCATTTTCAGCCTTGATGTAGCGGCCGGGGCGGCCAATAACCAGGGCCAGCTCGCCTTCGTAATCAAGGGCGGTGGAAACACGGGGTATAAGAATGGGGTCGCCGTCAGCGATCTGGCTGGAGGCAAAACGTACAAAAATGGACGGGTGCTGCTCAACCGGACGGCCGGTTTCCTTGCGGTGGGTTTCGTAATTCAGGCCGACGCAGATGATTTTGTCGGGGTTGGGGATAACCGGCAGAAGTTTGACTTCATGAACCGACAGTACCGGTGCAATGGCCAGTGCCGCCTTGGCGTCAGCCAGACCGGTGCCGCCCAGCAGGGCACGCAGGTCGGGGTAGCGGTGGCCCAGAATGGCCCCGAGGTTGGCAATATGAGTGTCGTCGATTTGGGCGCCGTAACCCGATTGGCCGTTTCGGGCCACAAAAGAAAGCAGTCGCATGGTTATCCTTTATAAGGGTTTAACTATTACCAGAAGGTAATTTCATGCGACTATTATTTCATAATTATCAAATAAAGGTAATTATTAAATTTCTATGCGTCAGATCCACCCCTCTACCTCTGCCAGCCGGTCAAGAGCCCCTTCCAGGATGGCCCGGGCGTGGCCCGCTGTGCGTTGCAGGTCGCGATGAAGTGCGGCGTCTTGAGGGCTGCGGCTGACGCATTCTGCGCTGTAGGCCTCGAAGCTGTTCAGGTTAAGAATCAGTTCAACCAGGTGGCGCGGGCATTCACAATAGGGGTTGTTGGCTGATGCCAGGAAGGCTGAAAGCTCTTCATCGGTAAAGCGTTGCCGGGCAGGCGCCTCATTGCTGGCCGGCAGTCGGGTGGTCACGTCCGGGTTTACCGGGCTTTGCAGCAGGGTCTGGCACAGGGTGGCGATTTCGCGCGGGTCGGAACTGGCGCGAGCTACCTTGAACCCGGCCTGGCGCAGCCGGCGGATGACTTTGCCGGGCGCAAACCGGTACAGCACAATGGCTTGCCGTGCATCGCAGCTTTGCTGGATGCTGGTGACCAGGGCCAGCGTGTTGTCGGTTAGCGTGGGTAATTCGACAATTACTGCGTCAATGTGGGCGTCTTCAAAGATTGCGGCGGCCTGCTGGGGCATCATGCTGTGGCACACAACCTCAAGCGGGCCATTGCGCAGGGCTTCGATGACCGTAGGGCTGGCCATGAACGTGCCGGCCAGACCAACCTTGAAGTTGCGCGAGGGGGCTTCGGGGGCGGTACGCATGTCTTGCAGCGTGGCGGTTGGCAGGCGCGCCACTGACCCGATCGGGTAGCCGGCGTCAACCAGCTGCTTGATCAGCGTCAGGCGCTGGATGTCATCGCTGGAATACAGGCGCTGGCCGCGTTCGCTCATGCGGGGGCCGACAACGCTGTACCGTCGTTCCCAGACGCGCAAGGTTTCAACGGGTACGCCCGTCAGTCGGGCGGCGGTGCCACTACGGTACCCGGACGTTGTGGCATTGGATTTTTCAGTGCTGTTTGTCATGACCAGGAAGTGAACCTATTTAAAGTTGATTTCCTGTTCATGATAGCTAATAAATTGCGCTACAAACCGCACTGTCCGAGATAATTTCGGGTCAATTCAGTATTTTTTACAGGAATCGGGTCAATTGAGCGAGGTGTTTCGTGTAAAAGACGGCCGGAATGCATTAATTTGAACCGTATCTGTCCTGCCTGGTCTGTTCCGGCTGTCCCACATCATTCCAGACTGTCGTGCAATGCAGACACCCTTAAGCCATCGGGGGCATGCCCCCGATGGTTGTTATCCGTATTTCCGACGGCTGTTGCGCCCGGTCATGCTGCCCAGCACACCGTCCTTGCGGACCAGCCCATGGTGCAAGGCCGCGCCAATGTGCAGGATGACCAGGCCGATGAACAGCCAGGCCACAATGCCGTGTG
>JBAYOZ010000243.1:0-3258 GCA_041677965.1 Pusillimonas sp. | reverse complement strand
TCCGATACGGGACATGGGCCACCGGCATGGTCCGGGAGGCTTCCTGAAGGTGATGGTGCTGGTCATCAAAGAAGATATGCGGCTGAAACGCCTGCAACACCGGTGCCTTGGATGCGCCACCCAAAAAATGGGCTTCATCCACCCGTACATTCCAGGCACGAAGCGTCCGGATGACCCGCTCATGCGCCGGCCCGTTACGCGCGGTAATCAAGGCTGTCCGGATGGGCGCACGCGGCAGATCAACATCAAACTGCAGATACGACAACGTTTTCAACAGTTTGGCGAACGGGCCTTCGGCCATGGGCTTGCGGGCGTTGTCACGCTCGTGCTGAATGAACGCGTCAAGCCCGTGCTCTTTGTAGATGCGTTCCGACTCGTCGGAAAACAGCACCGCATCACCATCGAATGCAATACGGATCTGGTCGGGCACCGTTTCATGCTCTTCGGGCACGCTGTAAATACGGGCGGCGGCAATCCCGGCATCAATCGCCGTCTGTACATCCGAATCATCGGCCGACAGAAACAAGTCAACACCGTAAGCCGCCAGATAGCGCGCAGTGGTTTCGCCGCCGCTGAGCGCCGCACGGGTAATGTCCAACCCGTGATGCTCAATGGAGTTGAAGATCCGCAAACTGGTTTCTGCACTGTTGCGCGACATCACCACCACTTCCGTCTTGCGACTGCCGGGAACCAGCGTATTCAGATTCAGAATCGCCTTGACCAGCGGGAAGGCCGAGCCCGGCGACAATGGGTCATCTTCATGTTCCAGCTGATGGCGGGCATACGCCTCAAGGCCATCGTTCACGAAGATGGCGTGCTCGGCATCCAGGTTGAACAAGGCACGCGACGAAATACCGATGACCAGATACTCGTTGAAGTCATACGCCATGAGGGCTCCTGCCGGAAAAATTACGGTTAACCACTGTTTATAACAGTATTGCCGCCGTCTGCCGAACGTATCGCGCCGATATGACACCCGTTCAAACAGCCCTCGGATTCATACCTAAAACAGTCCAGCAAGACTATTAATAAGTAAAAACCCCAAGCAAAATAACCACATGATGTCTTGACCCGGATATCTTCATCGAACTAATATTCGACTCATCAGACTATTTATAAAACAAAATACGCCCGGAGCCCGTCACGATGAAGATTCAGGAAAAATGGATTCGCGCTTTCGAAACGATGTTTCGCAAATGCAAGGTCGAACCCGGCGAAATCGTTCGCCTGCTCACCGAAACCGAAAGCCGCAGCATCAATGTCCAGCTGGCCGAACTGGCGCTGGCCCGCATGGGTGCCGTACCGGTACAAATAACCGTCCCGTCCCTGCCCATCAACACGCCGGTGCCGGTGCGCTCTACCGGTGCCTCACACGTTATCCAGAACATGCCTCCGGTCGTCAACGCCCTGTCAGGCCCCGGGCTGGTGGTTGACCTGACGGTCGAAGGGCTGTTGCACTCACCCGAGCTGCCGGGCATTCTGGGTTCCGGCGCACGGGTTCTGATGGTCAGCAACGAGCACCCCGAAACGCTTGAGCGGCTGACCACCGACCTTGACCTGACCGCTTCCGTGAAAAAAGGCGTCAAGATGCTGGCCAACGCCAAAGTCATGACAGTCACCTCGGCCGCCGGCACGAACCTGACCATCAACCTCGAAAACGCCAAAGTCGGCGGGGTCTGGGGCGGCGCCGATCGTCCGGGCCTGGTGCAACACTGGCCCGGCGGCATCTGCCTGGCCTTCCCGGCAGCCAACAGCGTCAACGGCACCCTGGTCATGGACACCGGCGACGTCAACCTGACCTTCAAGCGCTACCTCGAGCAACCCGTCACCCTGCACATCGAGAATGACTACGTCACCCGCATCGAAGGTAAAAACCTGGATGCCGAACTCATGCGCAGCTATATGGAAGCCTGGCAAGACCGCGACGCTTATGCCGTCAGCCATGTCGGCTGGGGCATGAACCCCCAGGCCCGCTGGGATGCCCTGCAAATGTTCGACAAAGCAGACACCAATGGCACCGAACTTCGCGCATTTGCCGGCAACTTCCTTTACTCAGCCGGCGCTAACGATGTGGCGGGCCGACACACCCTGGGGCACTTCGACCTGCCACTGCGCCACTGCACTGTGGCACTCGACGGGGTCACCGTGGTTGACCAGGGCAAACTCTGCGACGACGTTTTCAAATGAACAGCACACCTTCCTGGCTTGGCAGTGGCGTCGGCGGCACCCCTTTAGTGCTGCTGCACGGCATGGGTTCAACCGCCGATGTCTGGCTGCCCCAACTGGCCCATTTCGGGCGCACGCGCCAGACCATTGCCTGGACAGCCCCGGGCTACGGCACTTCGCCGGCACTGGACTCGCTCGACTGGGCGGGGCTGGCCGCCGCGCTGGCCGACATGCTCGACACGCTGGAACTGCCACGCGTTCACCTGCTGGGGCACTCGATTGGCGGCATGGTCGCCCAATCGTTCTACCATCACTACCCCCATCGGGTCGCCGCCCTGGTTTTGTCGGCCACCAGCGCCGGGTTTGGCAGTACCGACCCGCACTGGCAAGACGATTTCCTGCGCCAGCGCACCGAACCCCTGGCCAAGTACAGCAGCTTTGCCCAGGCGGCCCCCGACATGCTGGCCGGCTTCATGGGCCCGAACATCACCGAACCCATGCGCCAGCTGGCCCTGATCAGCGCAAGCCAGATCGAAAAAGAGCGCTACATCGACTACATGCGCCTGCTGGTCACGTTCAACCGCAAGGCCGACCTGGAGCACATCACCGTGCCCACCCTGCTGCTGGCGGGTGAGCTCGACAACCAGGCTCCGCCCAAAGGCATGAAACGCATGGCCGACAGCATGCCGAACGCACAATTTCTGGAACTGGCCGGCGTCAAGCACATGGCCAACCTCGAAAACCCGCAACATTTCAACCAGGTTCTGGACGCCTTCCTGGCGCAGCACCCCTGACAACCGACTTCCGTTCAACCCGATACCGGACACCCATCATGGACAGCAGCTACCTCGCCGAATACGCCCACTCCGCCGACGCCAACGCACACTTCAACGGCCTGCCCCTTACGGCCGAACAAAAAGCACTTATCGCCAAAGTTGACGAATATGGCGTCAAATGGGCCGAACGCGCCTTCAAATACGACCGCGAAGCCAGTTTCCCCACTGAAAACTACAACGACCTGAAAGAAATGGGCTTTCTGGGCCTGTGCGTTCCCAAACGCCTGGGCGGTCTGGGTGCCGACTACCGCACCTA
>JBAYOZ010000242.1:0-3261 GCA_041677965.1 Pusillimonas sp. | reverse complement strand
AACAATGCAACTGCCCCGCCCTGCACTGCGTCATCGTATGACATCAGCTGTGCAGCCACCCGGGCATTTGCAAGCACTTCGGCGTTGACGATGTTTTCAATTTCAATGATTTCTTGCGGTGTAACCGCGGCGTCATGCGCAAAGTCGAAACGGGTTTTGTCGGGATCGACCAGCGACCCGCGCTGCTGCACGTGCGAACCCAGTACCTGACGTAACGCCTTGTGCATCAGGTGGGTGGCCGAGTGATTGCGTACAGTACGTGCACGTCGCGCGGTGTCGACCTGCGCAGTTACCGTATCGCCCACCGACAGCTGACCTTGCTTGAGCACACCATGATGGCCAAACACCTGGTTCTGGATTTTCTGGGTATCGGCAACATCAAAGCGGGCTGTTGCTGCTGTAATGACACCGGCATCGCCGACCTGACCGCCTGATTCGGCGTAAAACGGGGTGACATCCAGCACTACAACTGCTTCCTGGCCGGCACTGACGCTGTTGACGGCGCTGCCATCAACATACAACGCCGTAACACGGCCTTCAGCCTGAAGGTGCTCGTAGCCTTCGAAACGGGTTTCAACGCCGGAATAACTGAGCCCTTCAGCGGCCTTGAACTTGCCGGCGGCGCGGGCCTGCTCGCGCTGACGCTGCATGGCGGATTCAAAACCGGGCAAATCAACATTGACCTTGCGCTCGCGACAGATGTCGGCCGTAAGATCGACCGGGAACCCGTAGGTGTCGTACAACGTAAACAAGGTTTGGCCATCAAGGACGCCGCCAGACGGCAAACCGGCCAGTGCGGCATCAAGAATTTTCATGCCGTTTTCAAGGGTTTCGCTGAAACGTTCTTCTTCCTGACGCAAGACCTGCTCGACACGCTCTTGCTGTGCGACCAGTTCGGGGTAGGCGTCACCCATTTGCTGCACCAGGTCGCCCACCAGGCGATGGAAGAACACGCCCGATTGACCCAGCTTGTGACCGTGGCGCAAGGCACGGCGCACGATACGGCGCAAGACATAACCCCGGCCTTCGTTGCTGGGAATGACCCCGTCAACGATCAGGAAGCTGCAGGCCCGAATGTGGTCGGCGATGACCTTGAGCGAGTTGTTACCCAGGTCGGCAACACCGGTTTCGCGGGCGGCCGCTTTGATCAGGGCCTGAAACAGGTCAATTTCGTAGTTGGAATGTACATGTTGCAAGACAGCGGCAATACGCTCAAGCCCCATGCCGGTGTCAACGCAAGGCTTGGGCAACGGCGTCATGTTGCCGTCGGCGGCACGCTCGAACTGCATGAACACCAGATTCCACACTTCAATGTAGCGGTCACCATCTTCTTCAGGCGAGCCGGGCGGGCCACCCCAGACGTCCGGGCCATGATCGTAGAAAATTTCCGAACAGGGGCCACATGGGCCTGTATCCGCCATTTGCCAGAAGTTGTCGGATGCATAGCGCGCGCCCTTGTTATCGCCAATACGCACGATGCGTTCAGCCGGCACTTTGATTTCGTCCGCCCAGATATTGTAGGCCTCGTCGTCTTCTTGATAGACCGTGACCCACAACTTGTCAGCAGGCAACTGATAAACAGACGTCAGCAATTCCCAGGCGTAATGAATGGCATCACGCTTGAAATAATCACCAAAGCTGAAATTGCCCAGCATTTCGAAAAAGGTGTGGTGACGTGCGGTGTAGCCGACATTTTCAAGGTCGTTGTGTTTGCCACCGGCGCGTACGCAGCGCTGCGAACTGACCGCACGGTGATAGTTGCGCACCTCTTTTCCGGTGAAAACGTCTTTGAATTGCACCATGCCGGCATTGGTGAACAACAAGGTTGGATCGTTACCCGGAATGAGTGGTGACGACGGCACCGGCTGGTGACCTTTTGACTCAAAGAACGAGATGAATTTCTGGCGGATTTCGGAGGTTTTCATTGACAGAAAAGCGCTATTAAACAGATGACCGGTGATTATAGAGGCACTGGCAGCAAAAATCTTTCAGGTCAACGACAGCAATTGGGCCACCACCGAGACAGCAATGACTTCAGGCAGCTTGCTACGGGTTTGAACCAGCCCGATCGGGCAGATCAGGCGCTGCACCAGAGCCGGGTCAAACCGCTGCAGCAAACGGGACTCAAAACGGGCTTTTTTGGTTTGGGAACCGATCAGGCCAAGAAAACGAAACGACTTTTGGGCCATGATGGCCTGCACCAGCGCCAGATCGAGTGCATGGCTGTGCGTCAACACCAGCCAGCACGCGTTATCGGGGCAATCGGGCACATCGGTTTCATCACCCTGCAGCACACGGACATTGGGCGGCACCGTAACCGGCCAGATGTCGTCGCGCGGGTCCAGCCAGATGACACGAACCGGCAGCGTCGCCAGAATCGTGACGATGGCATGACCCACATGCCCGGCGCCACACACCACAATGGTCAGGACGGCAGGTGCCAACGTGTCACGCAAAAACCGGGTTGATTCATCCCAAGACGCCTGATCCGTGTTGAAGTCGGCCGCAGCCGCACGGGTGGGCGTGAGCAAAACCGGCGCATCTGGCTTGGCAAAATCAACTTCTCTGCACACGGCGTGGCCCTGCCGCAATTGTTCAGCCACCTGCAGACACCACGTTGCATCGACCGGATGCAATACCTCATAAGTCAGCCAGACGACGCCCCCACAGCATTGCCCCAGGCTTGGCCCTAACGCGTACCGATGGACATCACGTCGGCTGGCACCGCCGGCCCGCATCATCTGACGCGCCTGGTCAATGGCCTTGTATTCCAGATGGCCGCCACCAATGGTCCCAAACACCTGATGGGCGCTGACCCAGAGCTTGGCACCGCCGTCGCGCGGGGCCGACCCGCGCGACTGAACAACCGTCACCAGGACCACGGGCTCGCCTTGCTGCAGCAAGGCACACGCCAGTGTCGACCAGCCGGCAATATCAGCCATGAAGCATCGCGTTTTGTGGGTGTGAATACGCCGGTGCGACCTGATTCAGCGTGTGCAAAATGCGTTCGGCGGTTGCTGGCGCATCCAGCGGCGCAGGCGTGTTATTGGCCTGACCCGCTGCAGCATGAATGGCATCACGAATCGCAAAAAACACGGACATACCCAAAGGCAACGGTGGCTCACCGACGGCCTTGGACTGATAAATGCTGTTTTCCACGTTGCCGTTGTCAAAAAACGCCACATTGAATTCGGGTGGACAATCGGACACGGCCGGAATTTTGTAGGTGGATGGCGCATGCGTCATGAGACGGCCGTCTTT
>JBAYOZ010000241.1:0-3267 GCA_041677965.1 Pusillimonas sp. | reverse complement strand
GGGGGCCTGGGGTCGTGACCAGAAGGTTAATGGCCGCATTCGCATGATGGCCGATGGCAGTGGCCTCTGGACACGCGCGTTGGGGCTTGAGCTTGACCTTGTCGACCGTGGTTTGGGTGTGCGTTCACAGCGCTATTCCATGGTGGTCGACAACGGTTTGGTAACCCTGCTCAATCTTGAAAATGGCGGCGGCTATTCCGTCAGCGACGCCGCAACACTGGTCAAGCAGCTTTAAACCGGAATCTGCCGGTTATTGTTGTATCTACACGACTTGATGCCATCGTCAATGCAAACATATTTTCAGTAAAAGCCAACAGGAGCTTATGACTTTCACGCCTGGAACCCGTGCGGCATGATCAGTGCCGTAATGTCTTTTTCGTCGTTGTATCTGGCCACCTTATTGTTGTTGCTGGGTACGGGTTTGTTCAACACCTATCTGGGTATCCGGTTGGCCGAGGCCCAGGTGTCCGAGCTCTGGGTTGGCTCACTGATTGCGGTGTACTACCTGGGCCTTGTGCTTGGGGCACGAAATGGTCACCGGCTTATCGGCCGTGTGGGGCATATTCGGGCCTATGCGGCCTCGGCTGCGGTCGTTACGGTTGTGGTGCTGGCCCAGGCCCTGGTCGATAACTTGTGGGTTTGGGTTGTCTTGCGTTTTCTGGCGGGTCTGGCCATGGTCACGCAGTTCATGGTGATCGAGAACTGGCTGAACGAGCAAACTGAAAATGCATCGCGGGGCAAAGTGTTTGCCTTTTACATGGTGTTTTCGGGGCTGGGCACGGTGTTGGGTCAATTTTCACTGACGTTGTTTCCCTCGCTCGACTTTCAGCCGCTGGTGTTTGCGGCCATGTGTTCGGTGTTGTGTCTGGTGCCTATCGCGCTGACGCGACGCTTGCACCCGGCCAACCTCGAGCCTGCCCCCCTGATGCCGCGCTACTACATGTCGCGGGTGCCCGTCAGTTTGGCTGTGGTGTTCATTACGGGCGCCCTGACCGGGGCGTTCTATGGTCTTGGCCCCGTGTTTGCCTACAAACAGAATTTAACGGGTGATCAGGTTGCCATGTTCGTGGCGGTTGCGGTGGCTGCAGGGCTGTTGTCGCAATGGCCGATGGGTTGGCTGGCCGATCGCATGGACCGCGCCCTCTTGATGCGGATCAATGCGGTTGCCCTGGTTTTGGTCAGCATTCCGTTGTGGGGCTGGATGGTAATGCCTTACTGGGTTTTGCTGGCTGTGTCGGCGTGCTTTGGGGTTTTCCAGTTCACCTTGTATCCCATCGCGTCAGCGTTCGCCAATGACAACGTCGAACCCGAGCGGCGCGTCGGTCTAAGTGCGATTGTGCTCATGATTTATGGTCTGGGGGCGTGTCTGGGGCCAATGGCTGTGGGTGCATTCATGCGTGAAATCAGTCCCGACATGTTCTTCGTCTTTGTGGCGGTCTGTGCGGGTGTGCTGGTGCTTTATGTACGCCCACAGCGCATGACCGGTGTCAATCTCAGTCAAGATGCACCAACCCAGTTTGTTCCCATGACTGAAATCCAGACGGCGCCTGTCGTTGCGGCGCTTGACCCGCGGGTTGATCTGGAAACCGATATCTCGCATGAGGTTCCGGTTGATCATCCACACGGAACTGAAGCGGTTGTACCAGACGCAGCGTCAATCGGTGAGTCGGGTGTGGATCAGGCCGCCTCAGTGGGGGATCCCGCTGTAGTCGAAACTGTAGTGCCTGATGCCGGTACGGTTTCTGACCCGCCAGCCCCGGATGCCGCAACAACACCTCAGCGCGGGTAGAGCAGCCCTATTGCGGTAATTGCCAGTACGATGCCTGCCAGGTTGGTGCGCGACAGCTTTTCCTTGAAAAGCAGCGCGCCAACCAGGGTGCCCAGTGTAATGACACCGATATTCATCGAGGCAAACACCAGGCTTGGGTTGGTCGGGAAGGCCTGGTGGGCGCTGATATAAAAATAAATATTGCCAAAGTTCAGTAACCCCAGGGCCAGGCCACCGATAACTCCCTTACGTTGCCACTGGGTGCGGCGCAAGGCCAGCCCGGTAAACATAACGATGCCTGCCAGCACAAAGGCACCCAGCAGTGTTGCTGCAAAGGCAGTACCTTGCCGCGCCGTTTCCTTGAACAAAATATCAATCGTGCCGTAGCCCAGCCAGACCCCCAGCAGGTACGTCAGCGTCATCAGGTTCTGGCGATGTGCGCCTGCTGGTCGAACCAGCAAGGCAAGCAATGCCAGGAAGGCGATGCCGATGGCGACCAGTTTTTGTGGGCTGAAACTTTCTCCAAACCAGAGAAAAGCCGCTACCAGGGGAACCAGCAAGGACAGGCGCTGGGCGGCATCACTAAGTACGATCCCGGCATGGCGTACCGCCGCGGCCATGACCAGAAAGACGCCGGGCAGTAACAGCCCCAGGGCGCCCAGTATGCCCCACGATACCGAGGGCTGACGCAGGGCATCAAGTGGCGGGCTCAGCAAAATCAGGCACAGCACGCCAGCCACAATATAGTTCACTGCAATTGCCTGGCCGACAGGTATGTTCTGACGCCGGGCAATCTTGAGCAGCACCGAAACGGCAACGCTGCAGCCGATGCTCAGGATCAGCAGCAGCATCAGCCGTGATGGTCAGGCACGTGGTGCTGGCTGGCGTGCAGGCCCAGCCGGTCAAACAGTTTCTGGTCTTCCACGAATTGCGGGTTGCCGGTGGTCAGCAGCTTCTCACCGTAGAAAATCGAATTGGCGCCAGCCAGAAAACACAGGGTTTGCATGGTGTCGCTCATGGCTTCGCGACCCGCCGACAATCGTACGTGTGTCTTTGGCATGGTGATGCGGGCAATGGCGATGGTGCGAACGAACTCCAGCGGGTCAATATCTGCCGTGTCCTGCAACGGTGTTCCTTCGACCTTGACCAGATTGTTGATGGGCACCGATTCAGGGTAAGGCGACATATTGGCCAGCTGAACGATAAGGCCGGCACGTTCACGGCGTGATTCACCCAGACCGACAATGCCGCCGCAGCACACATTGACGCCGGCCTTGCGCACACGTTCAAGGGTGTCCAGGCGGTCCTGGTAGGTACGGGTGGAAATGATCTCGCCATAGAACTCGGGCGAGGTATCCAGGTTGTGGTTGTAGTAGTCAAGGCCAGCCGCTTTCAGTTGTTCGGCCTGACCGTCTTTGAGCATGCCCAGCGTGACACAGGTTTCAAGCCCCAGCGCCTTCACCTGGCGAACCATTTCAGCCACGGCGTCAATATGGTGG
>JBAYOZ010000240.1:0-3275 GCA_041677965.1 Pusillimonas sp. | reverse complement strand
TTAACTGGACAACGAAAGAGCGTAGCTCGTCACGACGGAATACGTGAACCGTTACGGCATCACCGGCGGTGTATGCACGCAGTATCTGTTCCAGATCTTTGGTGTCGGTCACACGCAGGCCATTGACGGCGACCAGGTGGTCTGCGGCGGAAAGCCCGGCTTTATGGGCGGCGCCACCGTTATAGACGGCTGCCAGTTCGACCCGCCCCTGGCTGACACGGGTGCGTGCATCCAGGCCGGCTATTGTCGTGCTTTCGGCCGGGGCCAATGTAATGCCTGCGTCGGCCAATAACTGTTGCAGGGGAATATCTTCGGCACCATCTACATGCCGGTTCAGGAAATCGCTGACATCCACGCCGGTGGCGTCGTGGATGATGGCGGCCATGGCCGCTTCGGGAATGCCGGCAGGTTTGCCCTGGTAAAAATCACGCCCGTAGCGAACCCAGAGTAATTGCATGACATCGTCAAGCGAATGGCTGTCTTGCGTGGCGGCACGCAGTGTCAGGTCCAGGCCCAGGGCAATCAGTGCGCCTTTGCTGTAATAGCTGACCAGCGCATTGGCCGCGTTTTCATCCTGCTTGTAAAAGCGGGTCCAGGCATCAAATGAACTGTCGGCAACCGACTGGCGTAACCGGCCGGGTGACTTTGTGACCGTGTCGATGGTTTTGGCCAGCAGGCTGAAGTATTTTTTTTCATCAATCACGCCTGAACGCAGCAACATCAGGTCGTCATAGTACGAGGTGAAACCTTCGGCCACCCACAGCAGGCGGGTATGGTTTTCCTGGTCGAGACGGTAGGGGACGAATGCGACGGGCTTGATACGCTTCACATTCCAGGTGTGGAAATACTCGTGGCTGACCAGACCCAGGAAGGTGAAGTAACCGTCGGGTGCTGTTGTTTGCGCCTTGACCGGCAGGTCGGCACGTGAGGCCATCAGGGCCGTGGAGGCCCGGTGTTCAAGCCCGCCGTAGCCGTCGCCGGTGATCATGGTCATGAAAACGTAGCGGTCGCTGCTGTCCAGAAACGGCGCGTGCCCGGTTTCCGGCTCGAAGAACCGTATTTGAGTTTCGCAGATTTTTTTAACGTCCTGGCTGATGCGTTCAAGATCAAGACCGGGGGCAAGGCCGGTGAACACCAATTCGTGTTCGGCCCCGCATGCGCTAAAGCGGGTAACCTGCGGGGTGCCCATTTCAATCGGATGGTCAATCAGTGCATCGTAGTCGGGCGCCAGATACAGGCCGAAGCCGTGGCGTTTGGCAGCGTTGGCAAACTCGCGTGCAGGTGCCTCGGGCAGGCTGGTGTAAACCTTCCAGTCGGTGCGGTGTGGCGGCGGTTGAAGGTCAAGCAGGCAGGGGCATTGGTCGTGCCCTTGTGCCTGCAGGAAAACACTGGTGCCATTGAAAAATGCATGGGTTTCATCAAAGTGCGCGCCGCGGACGGATAAATCCCATGCGTAGACGGTGTAGCACAACTGCAATGGCCCGTCACAGGGGGCGCATTGCCAGCTGTGGTTCGAAATTTTTTGCAGCGCGACAGGGTAAGGCCCTGACCGGGCATCGATGTGAACAATGTGTCGCGAAAAATCACGAATCAGGTAACTGCCAGGGATCCAGGCGGGCAGACTGACAACCTGCCCGCCTGGTGTCGGCGTGTCAATGGTCAGTTCAACAGAAAAATAATGTCCGGCCGGATCGGTGGGCGTTAAGCGGTAAAGTAGCGGTTTTGCATTCATATGCATATATTACTGTGCAAGGAGTCAGCATGAGTGAGCCTTTAGTCAACGTCGAAACGCGCGGCCGGGTCGGCCTTATTACCCTGAACCGGCCCAAGGTTCTGAACGCCTTGAGCAACGAGGTGATTGATGAGGTTGCCAAAGCAATGCAGGCCTTTGATGCCGACGACGGAATCGGTGCGATTGTCCTGACCGGCAGTGAAAAGGCCTTTGCCGCAGGGGCTGATATCGCCGCCATGAAAGACTGGTCGTACACCGATGTGTACAAGCAAGATTATCTGGGACACCAGTGGGAATATCTGCGTCGCGTCCGCAAGCCCATTATTGCCGCGGTCAGTGGCTTTGCACTTGGGGGCGGGTGTGAACTGGCCATGCAGTGTGATTTCATCATCGCCGGTGAAAACGCAAAATTCGGGCAACCTGAAATCAAACTGGGCATTATTCCCGGCTTTGGGGGCACCCAGCGTTTGCCACGTGCCGTTGGCAAGGCCAAGGCCATGGACCTGATTCTTACGGCGCGCATGATGGATGCCCGCGAGGCCGAGCAGGCCGGTCTGGTCGCACGTGTCGTGCCCGCAGAGCGCGTGCTGGACGAGGCCCTGGAAGCGGCAGCTGTCATCGCTTCGATGTCGCTGCCTTCGGTCATGATGGCCAAAGAGTCCATTAACCGGGCCTACGAGGCGCCGTTGAACGACGGTCTTTTGTTCGAACGGCGAAATTTCCATGCGTTGTTTGCCACGAATGACCAGAAAGAAGGCATGAACGCATTCATAGAGAAACGCAGTCCGCAGTTCAGGCACGACTGAATGCCTGGCACCGGAAAGCGTTGTTGCGTGACACAGCGCGATTTGCTTCGCGCTGAAAAATAAAGTTATACTCCGCGGGTTTGGCGCTTCGAAAGCGGTGTTCTTGTGCCTGCTTTTGTCGCTCGCGGCTTCATGTGGCCACGTATTTGAAGCTTAACCAACACAGGCTAAACCAACGTGTCATTGGCGAATCAGGTAAAATCTGCGGGCTCCGAAACTCCGGTTCGGCTCACCGAAGAGCAAAAAGCCATTGTCAGGGCCAGGGCAGTGCAAGGTCTTGTACGTGCGCTGGCAGCGCAAGGCCTTATGGCGCTGGTTGCTGCAGTGTTGTCGTGGGCTGTTGGCGGTGCAAGTGCGGGTTTTTCGGCGTTACTTGGTGCTGCGGTTTATCTGGTGCCAAATTCGTTTTTCGCTTTGCGATTGTTGATCAGTCTGTTGTCCGGTCGCGGGGCTAACCCTGCCGGGTTTCTGGTTGGTGAACTAATCAAGCTGGTTGCAGCGACAGGTTTGCTGGCGCTGCTTGTGTACACAGCCCAGTCGTGGCTGGTATGGCCGGCCCTGATCTTCGGGTTGATTATGGCCTTAAAAGGCTATGTGCTCTTGCTGATGTTCGGCAAGCTGACATAGTGTTGTTTAAAAATCATGCGTGTCACTGATTTCATCGGTTTCATGCTCGTTATAAAGTCAACAAGGTAAAGGTTCAAATGGCTGCTGCTAGTGATATTTCGCCACAGTCT
>JBAYOZ010000239.1:0-3283 GCA_041677965.1 Pusillimonas sp. | reverse complement strand
CTGGTCAAGCGTTTGCGCGCCTTGCCCATGCCAGTAGTGGTGGGTGTGAACGGCGTGGCGGCGGGGGCCGGTGCAAACCTGGCGCTGGCCGGCGATATCGTCATTGCGCGTGAATCTGCCAGTTTTATTGAACCGTTCTGCCGTCTTGGGCTCTTGCCCGACACCGGTGGTACCTATATTTTGCCGCGACTGGTGGGTCGGGCTCGCGCCATGGGCATGGCCCTGCTGGGTGACAAGATCAGCGCCCGCAAGGCCGAGCAGTGGGGGCTTATATGGGAATGCGTGCCCGATGACGAATTTGATGCCCGTCTTGATGCCCTGGCCGCGCATTTTGCCAGTGCGCCCACCAAAGGGCTGGCCGCGGCCAAGCAGGCCATCAATCAAAGCCTGAACAATACCCTGGCCCAGCAGCTTGATCTTGAACGCGACCTGATGCGCAATCTGGGTTACACCGATGACTATGCCGAAGGTGTGGCCGCGTTCATGGCCAAACGAACACCCGAATTCAAAGGGCAGTAGGCGTGATCACAGCGCAGCCGGGCGGGGTGTCCATTGCAGGTATCGGTACCGATATCGCCCGGGTTGATCGCATTGCGGCGGCCTATGCCCGTCACGCAGACCGCTTTGCCCTGCGCATTCTGGGTGAACGCGAATGGCCGGTTTTTTTGCGGCGCAAGGCACGCGATCCGCAGCGGGGTATACGTTATCTGGCCACCCGCTTTGCGGCCAAAGAGGCCTTTTCCAAGGCGATCGGGCTGGGCATGCACAGCCCCATGAGCTGGCGGCGCATGGAAGTGGTCAATGCCCCCGGGGGCAGGCCCGTGGTCGTGCTGAATGAACCCCTGGCCGGCTGGTATGCCCAGCGCTACGGGGCCGCTCACATTTCCGTCAGCGACGAAAAAGATATGGTCACGGCGTTTGCCGTGGTCGAAACCAAACCTGCCTGCGGGCAACAGGAGTAAACACCATGGCGGCGATTTTGCCTCCCGGTCCGGTCATCGTCGATGTGCAGGGCTGCAGCTTGACCGGGCACGAAGTTGCCCGGTTGCGTCACCCGCTGGTGGGTGGCGTTATTCTGTTTTCACGCAATTTTGAAAACCGCGAGCAATTGACGGCCTTGTGCCAGGCGATTCATGCCGCGCGCGACGAGCCCTTGCTGATTGCCGTTGACCACGAAGGCGGGCGCGTACAACGGTTTCGTACCGATGGGTTTACCCCCTTGCCCAGCATGCGACGTCTGGGTGAAATCTGGATGGATGACTCGCTGGCGGCGTTGCGTCTGGCCACGGAAACCGGTTATGTGCTGGCGGCCGAATTGCGTGCCTGCGGCGTTGACCTGAGCTTCACCCCAGTGCTTGATCTGGACTACGGCAACAGCGAAGTCATTGGTGACCGTTCGTTCAATCGCGAGCCCCAAATTGTGGCGATGCTGGCACGCGCCCTGATCCAGGGCTTGCAGCTGGCCGGCATGGCCGCCTGCGGCAAGCACTTTCCGGGGCATGGCTATGTACACGCTGATTCGCATCACGATATTCCGGTGGATGATCGTTCGTTTGAAGAAATCATGCGTGAAGACGCCGCGCCTTACGGCTGGCTGGGCGACATGGTCTTGCCTTCGGTCATGCCGGCGCACGTCATCTACAGCCAGGTCGACCCCAAGCCGGCCGGTTTTTCGGATTACTGGATCAATGCCGTGCTGCGCGGTCACCTGAACTACGACGGCGTGGTGTTTTCTGATGATCTGACCATGGCCGGTGCGGCAGTGGCGGGCGACATCCTTGAACGGGCCCAGGCCGCGCTGAACGCCGGCTGCGACATGGTGCTGGTTTGCAATCACCCCGAAATGGCTGACGATTTGTTGCAGCGTCTTGACTACACCATGCCGGAAGAATCGCTGCGCCGGATCCGCAGCCTGATGCCGCGCGTGCCATCACCCGATTGGGCCACTTTGCAACGCCAGGCACGTTATCACTATGCCCGAGACCTTCAATCTGAAATCATTTCTGGCTGATCTGCCCAATTTGCCCGGTGTTTATCGGCACATCGATGAACACGACGAAGTGTTGTATGTGGGCAAGGCACGTGACCTTAAAAAGCGCGTGTCGTCGTATTTCCAGAAAAACCTGGCCAGCCCGCGCATTGCCCATATGGTGGCGCGGGTTCAGCGCATCGAAGTCACGGTAACACGCACCGAGGCCGAGGCCTTGCTGCTGGAAAACAACCTGATCAAGCGGTTGCGGCCCCGCTACAACATCCTTTTCCGCGATGACAAGTCGTACCCTTACCTGAAAGTAAGCGCGCATGATGCCCCGCGCATTGCCTATTACCGTGGCAGTACATCAGGCAAAGGGCGTTTTTTTGGCCCGTATCCCAATAGCTGGGCCGTGCGTGAAACCATCCAGATCCTGCAAAAAGTATTCCGTTTGCGCACCTGTGAAGATGCAGTCTATGCCCACCGCTCGCGGCCGTGCCTGCTGAACCAGATCGGGCGCTGCTCGGCACCGTGTGTGGGCCAGATCAGCCTGGACGATTATCAGGCCGATGTTGACCGGGCGGTGCGCTTTCTGGATGGCAAGGCCAGCGAGGTCATGGCAGACATCGAGCAGCGGATGCTGGCCGCTTCCGAGCGTCTGGCTTTCGAAGAGGCGGCGGTCTTGCGTGACCAGATGGGGGCGCTGGCGCGGGTGTTGCAGCAGCAAACCATGGAAGAAATCGGCACCGATGATGTGGACATTATTGTTGTGCTGGTGTCAGGGGGGCGCGTGTGCGTCAATCTTGCCATGGTGCGGGGCGGGCGTCATCTGGGTGACAAGGCCTTCTTTCCGACACATACCGATGGCGATGAACCCGGTGAAATCCTGTCGGCGTTTGTCGGGCAGCATTATCTGGATCGCCCGATGCCGGCGGTGCTGGTGTGTTCGCATGCCTTGTCTGATACCGGCTTGATGGCCTTGCTGCATGAACAAACCGGGCGCAAGGCGCGGATATTGACGCGGCCGCAGGGGCTAAGAAAATCGTGGCTTGAGCAGGCACGTAACAATGCCGAACTGGCCTTGGCCCGCCTGCTGACCGAATCTGGCGCAAAAGCGGCCCGGACCCTGGCGCTGGCCGATGTTTTAGGGTTGGATACCGACCCGTCTGCGCTTGAGGAACTGACCATCGAATGCTTTGACATCAGTCATACGGCCGGCGAGGCCACCCAGGCGTCTTGTGTGGTGTTTCGCAACCACGATATGCAGCCGTCACTTTACCGACGCTACAACATTGCCGGTATCACCCCGGG
>JBAYOZ010000238.1:0-3294 GCA_041677965.1 Pusillimonas sp. | reverse complement strand
GGCTGGAAGGAAAGTCCGTTCGCGGGCAGGTGAAACAACTGCGGGGCAGAGTGCGGACCGGCGATGGGTAGTCCTCTGGTTTCAACTAGAATGCCAGCTGCTGGCTTGTCGTTGGCATGCCGCACCACACGGACTCTTCATGAAAAAAACTGATCTCGAAAAAAGCAAAGCTCTGAAAATCATGGGCAAGCTCAATGCCAGCCTGCCTCCCGGGCGTTTTGCCGGTGCGGCGGTCGCTCCTGACCGGCGCGAACAACGGCGTCTCGATCAGGCGGCCGGCCTGGTGTCGTTTCCCGTCAAGTTGCAGCAGCCCATTATCACGGCGTTGCGTGAAAAGGCGGAAGCCGACGGTGTGCCGGTCAACGAGTTGATCAACACGCTACTGGCCAGTGCGCTGAAAGGCTAGCCCATGCAGATCTGGGTTGATGCTGACGCCTGCCCGGTGGTCATCAAGGAAATCTTGTACCGGGCGGCACAGCGTTGGCAGCGGCCTTTGACTCTGGTGGCCAACCAGATGTTGCGCACCCCGCCGTCGCCATTGATTCGTGCCGTTCAGGTGCCGCGTGGTTTCGACGTGGCCGACGATTACATTGTTCAACATGCCGTCTCCGGCGACCTTGTGATTACCGGAGATATTCCTTTGGCCAGCCTTGTTCTGGCTAAAGGAACCCTGGTTTTGAATCCCCGGGGTGAACGCTACACTGCCGATACCATCGGTGAACGACTTGCCCTGCGAGACATGATGGATGAGTTGCGCAGTGTTGGCGTCGATACGGGCGGGCCGTCAACGCTCAGCCAGTCGGATCGACGCGCGTTTGGCAATGCGCTGGACCAGTTGATGATGGCTTGGTCGAGAATGTAAGGGGGCGGGTGCCTTTCCCTACGGAAATGCGCACAGCCAAACGTACGGGTTGCTACCGGACGCTGGACCCAGGAAATTCGTGTCACTACACCGGTACCTTGTAGCCCATAGCCGCTAATTCAACATTTTTTTGTAGCCCCGTATTTTGCGCTTTGGATTATTGGTTTATTATAACAATACAATAATTGAATAAAATAATCTGAAAATCAAAGTCCAAATCAAAAGGAGACAAAATGACTGCCCATCCAGCAACGTCCGATATCGACCTCTGGTCTGACGAAACCCTCGCTAATCCTTACCCCGTTTATAGCCAGTTGCGGGATCAGGCCGCGGTTGTCAAGCTTGTGCGGTCCGATGTCTATGCCATCACACGCTATCAAGAGATTCGCAACGCCTTGGGTGACTGGGCAAAGTTTTCATCAGAAAACGCGGTGGGTTTCAACGAGGGCGTCAACCAGGCGCTGACGGGTACCACGTTGGCAACCGATCCTCCGTTGCACACGACGTTGCGCGCTGCGTTGATGGAAAATCTGACACCGCGCGCACTGCAAAAAATGAAGGACTCAATTGACGAAAAAGCAAACAGCATCGTCAGCAGCCTCGTGGCACGGGGTTCGTTTGATGGCATCAAAGATCTGGCTTGCGAATTGCCCCTGCAGGTCGTTATCGACCTGCTCGGCATCAAGGACAACAATGTGCGCCGTCAAATTCTCGATTGGGGTTCAGCGGCATTTAATGTGCTGGGGCCGATGAATGAACGCACAGCGATGAATTTCCCGCTCGCCGGCGCGCTTTATCAGTGGGCCTCGCAAATTACCATTGACCAGTTGAAGGAAGGTAGCATCGGTCATGGCATCTTCCTGGCTGCAGCCAATGGCAAGATCCCCGCAGACAGTTGTGGCCACATCATTCACCAATATGTTGCTGCCGGCCTTGACACCACAATCGCCACAATTGGAAATGCACTACAACTGTTTGGCGAGCATCCCGACCAATATGCGTTGCTTCGACAAGAGCCTGCCCTGATTCCTGCAGCCCTGAACGAGGTCCTGCGTTACCGCGCACTGATGATTGCAACCGGTCGTCGCACCACACAAGATGTCGAAGTGGATGGTGCCGTCATTCCAAAAGGCTCGCAGGTCGCCATTTTGTTTGGCGCGGGCAACCATGACCCACGCCATTACGAAAACCCCGAGGCATTCTTGATCAAACGCAATCCGACTGATCATCTGTCGTTCGGTTATGGTGTTCATAATTGTGCGGGACAAGGGCTGGCCAAGCTGCAGATCTATTCTGTCTTTGAGGCGCTGATCAAAAATATCAAGAGCTTTAAAGTCGGTACGCCGGTGCGCAAGATCAATAACGCCAGTCTGGCGCTTGACGCACTCCCCGTATTCGATGTCGTGCCTGCCTGAGACTTGAGTTAAATACGAGAGTCAATCGGGTTCATTGGTATCCCGATCACCAGGGTTTATTGCCGAACCCTGGTGATTGACTTGCGGGGCAGGTTGGCGACCTTGCGTTCACTACGGCGTGTTTACCGTTTTTAAAATGGGTGCTTTGGTTCCCGGTTTTTATTTTCAAGGTCAAACGACATGACTCTTATTTCCGTCACCATTCTCACCGGCTTTCTGGGGTCGGGAAAGACCACCTTGCTTAAACGTGTGCTTGGTGAAGCGCATGGCCAGAAGATTGCCGTTATTGAAAATGAGTTCGGTGAAGAAAATATCGATAACGATATTCTGGTGGCTGACAGCCAGGAACAGATTATCCAGATGAGCAATGGCTGCATTTGCTGCACCATTCGCGAAGACCTGCGCAGTACCCTGGCGATGCTGGCGGCCAAACGCCACGAGGGTCAGCTGGATTTCGATCGCGTTGTCATTGAAACCACAGGGGTGGCCGACCCTGGCCCGGTGGCGCAAACATTCTTCATGGATGATGACGTGGTTGAAAGCTATCTGCTCGATTCAATCATTACGCTGGTTGATGCCAAACATGCTGCACAGCAACTTGATGACCGTCAGGAAGTTCGTCGCCAGATCGGCTTTGCCGACCAGATTTTCATCAGCAAGGCCGATCTGGTCGACGCCGAATCGCTGGACGCCCTGAAATATCGACTCAAGCACATGAACCCGCGTGCATCCATCGAGACGGCGCATTTCGGCAATGTGCCATTAAGCAAGGTGCTTGACCTGCGGGGTTTCAACCTGAATGCCACGCTGGATATTGACCCTGATTTCCTGAAGGATGACGATCATGATCACGCCGACTGTGATCACGCGCATGGGCACTGCGCGCATGACCACGAGCCGCACGATCATGACAACGGATCACACGATCATGACGGGTCTTGCGATCATCCGTCGCAACCGCATGGGCATCACCACCACCATGATGATGACGTGAAAAGCTTCGTGTATCGGGCTGAG
>JBAYOZ010000237.1:0-3306 GCA_041677965.1 Pusillimonas sp. | reverse complement strand
TGCCAGCGCAGTCGCAACACGCCGCCGGCCACTGAAGTGCCGGTGATTGAAAAATAGGCGATGAACCTCAAACAAGAGTGCACCAGTGGCGCAAGCGCTGGTGGTTGAGAAACGTGAAACCATCGGCGGTGGTTCGCCGGTGGGTGATAGGAAACAGAATGTCAGCAGCATTGGAAGGGGTGGTTGTTCTTGATTTGTCCCGGATTCTGACGGGGCCCTGGTCGACCCAGAACCTGGCGGATTTGGGCGCGGATGTCATCAAGGTGGAACGTCCCGGTCCTGGGGATGACACCCGCTCGTGGGGGCCGCCGTTCGTGACCACCGCCGATGGCGGGCGCGGGGATGCCGCCTATTTTTTTTGTGCCAATCGCGGCAAGCGTTCCGTGACGCTGGACTTCACCAAGCCAGAAGGCCAGAAAGTCATTCTGGAGCTGGCCGCCAGGGCCGATGTCCTGGTTGAAAACTACAAAGTCGGTGGCCTGAAAAAATACGGCCTCGACTACGATAGCCTGGCCAAAGTGAATCCTGGCCTGATCTATTGTTCAATTACCGGGTTTGGTCAAACCGGCCCCTACGCCGAGCGTCCGGGTTACGACGCCCTGATCCAGGCCATGGGTGGTCTGATGAGCATCACGGGTGAACCCGACGCGGTGCCAGGGGGCGGGCCCCAGAAAGTGGGTGTGGCTGTGGTGGATATTTTCACCGGTCTGTACGCCACATCCGCCATTCTGGCGGCGTTGTATGCGCGTACCAGAACCGGAAAAGGCCAGCATATCGACGTGGCCTTGCTGGATGTGCAGGTGGCGACCCTGGCCAACCAGGCGGGCAACTACCTGCTGGGTGGCCAGGTGCCTGGCCGTCTGGGCAGCGCCCACCCGTCGATTGTGCCGTATCAGCCCTTTGCATGCGCCGACGGCTACGTCATGCTGGCGATTGGTAACGACACCCAGTTTGCCGCCTTGTGTGCTGCGGCGGGTTGCCCCCAGGTCGCTGACGATAGCCGGTTTTCTACCAACGCCCAACGCGTGGCCCACCGCGACCTTCTGGTCGGCCTGTTGCAAGAGCGCCTGAATACAAAAACCATTGATGAATGGTGCGCCCTGGGGATTGAACAAGGCTTTCCGTGCGGCCCCATCAACACCATAGACCGTGTCTTCGATGACCCCCAGGTCAAAGCACGCACCCTGCGTGTTGATGTCCCGTCCGGGCGCTATGGTGCACTGCCCCTGGTGGCCAGCCCCATGAAAATGTCGGGTACACCTGTTACCTATACAGCACCGCCACCCACATTGGGTGAGCACACGGAACAGGTTCTGACAGAGTTGGGTTTGAACCCTCAAGCCATTCAGGCCTTGCGTGACGGGGGCGTTATTTGACCGGGTGTAAGGTTTTCTACTTTTTGCCATAGGCCCCATCGTGGTCTTGATGCAGGGAAATGAAACGGATCGCTGCACCTTGCCGCAAGGCAACCGCACGGTAGGACTGTGACAACCTGATGGTGTAGTGGCCCGGCAGGCTCTTGACCTCTTCCCAGTGCAATCCTCGGTCCCGGAAAACCTCGTTCCAGGTTAAGCCTTTAAGTTTCTTTAAAGTCTTGAATACTTTTTTCAGCTCTGGGACGTCCAGATCAAACAGATCCAGCTGGAAGTCGGGGAAATTCAGATCAAGGACTATCTTTGAATCGTTACCGCTCATGAGCCAGCGTCGAGCTTGTCTTCCAGCTCGCCCAGATCGGTTTCATTGGGCGGGTTCTTGCGCATCCATTCATCTGCGCGGTCGAGTCGTTGCTTCATGGCGGGTTCGTGTAGCCAGCGCTCGTTCATCGGTACAACGACCGCACGCTTGAGAATGATGTCGCCACCAGGAAGTGTCTCCATGATGAAACCCATTCCCGCCATGGCCTTGCCTAGCGAAATTTGCCCGCTCTTGCCGACTGTCTTTATATTTTGCATTGCGCTCTCCTTCATGCCGCATGAATTTATGAATGCATGCACGCATGGTACATGAAAACCTGACCCGCTAAAAGAGGCTGCTTGCCGGCAGAGTTATACCCATTCCCAAAAGTTATATCCCAAGCGTCAGATCTGGTCTTCTGGCCGACGCCACTCTCCCTTACTCTGATGTCATACAGCGTGAAGGCGCTGTTCCACCATCTAAAACAAGGGGACGAGACATGCGTATCATCAAAATTTTGCAGTCGGTCGGGGTACTGGCGCTGACCGGGGCCATGGCAGCGGCGGTGGCCCAGCCGGTTACGGTCGGTGTGGTGGCCAGCGCCACCGGGTCGGGGGCCGTACTGGGTATTCCTTACAAGAATGTGTTTGAAATTCTGCCGCGCACGATGGGTGGTCAGGACGTCAACTATGTCTTTCTGGATGACACGTCAGACGTGACAACCGGCGTCAAGAATGCCCGCAAGCTGCTGGACGAAGACAAGGTCGATGTACTGGTCGGTTCGAACAGCGTGCCGGTCACGATGGCGATCATGCAGCTGGCCACCGAAATCGGCGTGCCGCACCTGTCGCTCAGCCCCATTGAAGTGGACGCGGCCAAAGCGCCCTGGACCTTTGGCGTGCCGTTCCGCAATACCTACGCAAAACTTGTCATTTCTGACTAAATCTGCTGCTTGCTTCCTGCTTCACCGAGGCCGGTTTCACCGCGCTCTTGCGAGTGCGGCCAGCGCCTTCCTCTCCACAGGCTGACGCGGTGGAACTCACCGCCATGTTCTTCAGATTGGTTGCCGCGTTCAGGTCGCGGTCATGGACCACGCCACAGGCGGGGCACGTCCACTCGCGCACGGCCAGCGGCAGAGCTTCGAGCCTGTGCCCGCAAGCCGAACACGTCTTGCTGCTCGGGTAGAACCGATCTGCCACAACGACCTGCCCGCCGCGCATCGCCGTCTTGTATTCCAGTTGCCGACGGAACTCGAAGAAGCCCATATCGGCGATGGAGCGGGCCAGATGGCGGTTCCTCACCATGCCGCGCACGTTCAGGTCCTCAATGCCAATGGTGTGGAATCGGCGCGTGAGGTCCGTCGTGAGCTTGTGCAGGGCGTCCGAACGGATCGCGGCAATGCGGGCATGCAGCCTCGCCAGCTTCGCCTTGGCCTTCTTGCGATTGGCTGATCCTTTTTGTTTGCGGCTCAGACTGCGCGAGAGCCGTTGCAGGCGGGCCAGCAACGCCTTGTGCGGCTTGGGGCCAGGGATGACTTCTCCCGTCGAGAGTGTTGCCAGCGCCGAGACACCCAAATCCACACCCGCCGCACCTTGGTTTTCGGCTAGGGGCAAATGTGAATCATCCTGGGTA
>JBAYOZ010000236.1:0-3333 GCA_041677965.1 Pusillimonas sp. | reverse complement strand
GCTGATGGGCATGATCGTAATAGTCGGGCAGGCTCATTGAAGGATCCTGGAAATAGAGATACCGGCCGCACGACCGGAAAGGGTCAACCAGCGAACTGTCACAGTGCAGCCAATGTGCCAGGTATGCCAGCATAGGCCAGCACTGCCAATACGCCAAGCGTGTAGAACGCGGCCAAAAGATCATCCAGCATCACGCCAAAACCATTTTTCAGGCGTGCATCAAAATAACGGATAGGCAAGGGCTTAACGATATCGAATAACCGGAACAGGGTAAAGGCCAATAACTGTGCCCAAAACGTATCGGGCGTAAACCAGAGTACCAACCAGATGGCAACCATTTCATCCCATACCATGCCGCCGTGATCTGGCTTGCCCAGCTCGTTGCCCACCCGTTGACACACCAGACAACCATAAACAAAGCACACGGCCAGCGCAATCAAGACCCCTGTACCCGGCAAACGTGACACCAGCACGACCCATAGCACCCAGCCCATTAACGTACCCCAGGTGCCCGGCGCAGGGCGTATCAAACCACTGCCAAAACCGAATGCAAAAATGCGCGCAGGTGATTGCAGCATCCAGCGCAAACCTGGCTGGACCATGGGCGTCACCGATGCGGGTACAGATTGTGCCGGCGCGACGGGCTCTGTTTGTTTTGAAGAATTGCTGGACATGGCATCCTGAAATAAAAGTGACGGCCGCCGCAACTAAAAATGCTGAAAACCCTGCCGTGTCGTTTGAACGATGACACCATTTTCACATATGACGTCTTGCTGGCCAGGCTGCGCTGTAATGTACCCTACCCGTGTCGCATCAACACCGCAGGCTGCGGCCTGGTCCAGAATGACCTCACGACTTTCCGGTGGCGCAGTGAAGCATAACTGATACACATCGCCTCCCGACAAAACGGCCTCTTGCAGCAAAGGCTCGGGAAACCCTGACAGCGCCGGGTGAACGGGCAATGACTCATAGTGGATAACAGCGCCGCAACTACTGGCTTTCAGAATATGGCCAAGGTCTTGCAAAAGCCCGTCTGAAATATCCAGTGCGGCATGTGCAAGCCCTGCCAGGCGCATACCGAACTGAAGCGGGGGCTCGGGCAGCTCAAGCGCCTGTCGCAATGCCGGCTCGACGCACAACGCCTGGCTTCGCACAGCCACCGGCAAAGCATTTTGCAAGAAAAGCAGGGCCACGTGTGGTGCACCCAGCGTACCTGTAAGCCAAATATCATCACCCGCCCGGGCAGCACTGCGACGCAACGCCCGGTCTTCGTCAACCTCACCGAAAACCGTAACGCTGAGTGTGATTTTCCCGGACCAGGTCGTGTCCCCGCCGACCAACGGACACCCGGACCGATCGGCCAGCGCATAAAAACCACTTGAAAACCCCGATAGCCACTGATCGTCGATGGCAGGAATCGCCAGACCCAATACGCAGCCCAATGGAGCGGCACCCATTGCGGCAAGATCAGACAGGTTTACCGCCAATGCTTTGTGACCAAGGGTTTCGGGGGAAACACCGGAGAAGAAATGACGACCTTCGACCAGAAGATCGGTACTGACAGCAAGCCGTTTTCCTGGCCTGACAGGCATCAAGGCACAGTCGTCGCCGCCCCCCAGATAACCGGAAGGGACAGCGCGAGAAAAATAGCGATTGATAAGGTCGAACTCGCGGCCCATGACACACAGGCCTGATCAGGCCATACCGTAATTAACGCCGGGCAGCCGCCTGGACTTCGGCAGACCTGACCTGGGCGGCCAGCTTGTCGAGCACACCGTTGACAAACTTGAACCCGTCGGTGCCACCGAATGACTTGGCCAGTTCAACGGCTTCGTTAATGGCCACCTTGTAGGGAACCTCGACGTGATGCACCAGCTCGAAACTGCCAATGAGCAAAATACCATGCTCGATGGGCGAAAGCTCTTCGAGTGGACGATCAATGAATGGCACAAAGCCCTCGCGCAGCGACGGAGCCTCGCGCAAGACACCGTGCAGCAGGGTTTTGAACCAGGCCGCATCGGCTTCAGGAAATTCGTCGTTATCGCGAATATGTGCATCGATGTCACCGGCGTCTTGTACGCTGACATCGCCACGCAACAGCCAGGCGTAAACGCCCTGCAGGGCGAATTCACGTGCGCGACGCCGGGCGCTGCGCGCGTTGGCACGACTGGCAGGGTCTTTACTCTTCGTCAATGTCGTCATCCTCGTCTTCATCGTCAGATTCGGGCTCGAGCGCCGCAACCAGATTTGCCATTTCGACAGCCGCGCGTGCACAATCGCGGCCCTTGTCAGCCGCACGAACCTCGGCCTGCTCATCGGTTTCGGTGGTCAAGACACCATTGATGACCGGAATGCCTGTTTCAAGCGCCACACGAGTGATGGCCGCACCACTTTCATTGCTGACCAGCTCGAAGTGGTACGTTTCACCACGGATGACCGCACCCAACGCAACCAATGCGTCGAACTCGTAGGTTTCGGCCATTTTTGCCAGAGTCAGACCCAATTCGAGCGCACCTGGCACCGTAACAACCATGACATCGCGCTCATCGACGCCAAGCTCTGCCAGTTCTGCCAGACAGGCATCAAGTTCGGCCATGCCGATATTTTCGTTGAAACGCGCACGCACCACGCCGATGTGCAGGCCTTCCCCGTTCATGTCGGGAAACAAAGTGTATGGAGTCATTGAATAGGTCCTTTCAGGCGTTGGAATCGGGATCGGTATGGTAACCGGTAATTGTCAGTGAAAAGCCGGCCATGCTGGGCATTTTTCGGGGACGGGCCAGCAACCGGGCCTGACCGACATTGAGATCACGCAGGATTTGTGCCCCAATACCGTAGGTAAGCAGGTCGAAACGGCTGCCTGCATTGGTTTTGCGTGGCACGGGCGGCTGCCCCCAGGCACCGGCCTGCTCGAAGATATGGCCGGCCGAGGCTTCACAGTTGAGAAAGACCATGACACCGCTGGGCGCTGCCTTGATGGTACGCAGCGCCTTGGCAACAGTCCAGCTGTGGGCTGACTCGTCTTCAGAAAGCAGGTCAAGCAAGGTTGTGGGCTCGTGCACGCGCACCAGCGTTTCGGCATCGTGTGAAATATTGCCATGCACCAGGGCCAGGTGCGCTGCACCCGAGGCTTTGTCGCGATATACGACAGCGTCGAATTCGCCCCAGGGTGTAACCATGTTGCGGCGACCCACACGTTCGATCATGGACTCGTGTTCGCTGCGGTACTGGATAAGGTCTTCGATGGTACCGATTTTCAGGTTGTGCTGAGCCGCAAAAATTTGCAGATCGGGCAACCGGGCCATCGTTCCATCGGGCTTGAGAATTTCGCAG
>JBAYOZ010000235.1:0-3333 GCA_041677965.1 Pusillimonas sp. | reverse complement strand
GCTGGGAAATCCTGACCAAACAGCTGGGCAAGAAAGTGCAGCTGGTGGGCGACGACCTGTTCGTGACCAACACCAGGATCCTCAAGCAGGGTATTGACCAGAACATTGCCAACTCCATTCTCATCAAGATCAACCAGATCGGCACCCTGACTGAAACGTTTGCGGCTATTGAAATGGCCAAGCGTGCGGGTTACACCGCCGTCATTTCGCACCGTTCGGGTGAAACCGAAGATTCGACCATTGCCGATATCGCGGTTGCGACCAACGCCATGCAAATCAAAACCGGTTCGCTGTCCCGTTCCGACCGTATGGCCAAGTACAACCAGTTGCTGCGCATTGAAGAAGAACTGGCTGAAGTCGCGTCCTACCCTGGTCGCGATGCGTTCTACAACCTGCGTTGATTCCTGAACGGGTTGGCCCATGCGCCTTGTCCTGCTGATTCTGGTTCTGCTGACAGCAGCCATCCAATACCCTTTGTGGCGGGGTAAAGACAGCTGGGCGCGCGTTAACGAACTTGAGCAGCAGGTTGCCCGGCAAGAAGAAACCAATGCTGCTTTGGCCGCCCGCAACAATGCGCTGGCGGCCGAGGTTCAAGACCTGAAGTCGGGCAGCGACGCCATTGAAGAGCGAGCCCGTTCAGAACTTGGCATGGTCAAAGAGGGCGATATATTTGTGCACATATTGCCCTCTGCCACACCGGCATCATCGCCAGTAAACCCCTGAAGTTCGTTCTGGGGCAGGGTGCCGGCATCGTGCCCGCTTCCTGCCACAGGGCCGGTTTGCGCTTGTCCTGGCCCTGTCTGGCCGGGAGACCACGGTGTTTGCGCAGTTTCCACGTTACTTGCCGCGCCCCCTGAAGTATCACTGACCCCACCCATGTTGCTCCCGGTATCCCCGTCCAGGGGCGTGGCTGCATTTGCCACAGGCTGTGTGCTGGCGGGGTTGCCGTGCACAGATGGCGGGTACGGGGTTTGTGTGTTGTTTGGGGCAGTCAACTGACCTGCAGGCATGCCAGCGGGCAACAGATTGTCAGTGCTCGGGAAATAAGACGGGGCTGTATCCCCGAAAGGCCCGGGCGGTGGCAACGCAGCATTGCCCGTGTCTTGCCGCGGTTGAACCCCGGCAGACCGCGTTACCCGGCCTGCCGGGTCATCTGGCCAAAGCACCGGGTGCGACTGCATCGTCAGGGTAATGTCTTGCGTCATCGACAACGGGCCGCCGGTAATCCGTTCAATGCCCGGCAATAGCGGCTTATAGCGCCATGTCAGTCGTAATGCCAGCGTATTGGCCTGGAAAATGGTTTGCCCGGATTGTGGCCCCTTGCCGGCAGGCCATCCTTGTCGCACAGCATCGTCGTGATGTTCGAGCTGGTAACTGTTGTTGATGGTTGCTAACCCCGACCCATGCGTCACCGCTGTATCGCGAGACTTGAAATCATGGAAATGCGCCGGCGTTGGTGACATCAACTGGATATGCCAGGGTAATTGCTGGTGGTGAACCTGGTGTCGTTGCATGGCCGCCCGCACCCGCTGGGCTGATGTGGCTGATTCGGTGGGCGGATACAAGGGTTCAAGCGCCTGTTCAAAGGCCTCGATCATGGCTTGTGGGTTGGCGTGCAGCGTTGAGCCGGCGCGACCTGCCTCGGCCAGTGCCAGGTTCACGGCCTGGCGCGTAAACATCCAGTGGCTTATTTCAATGCCGCCCAGGGCGGTCAGCAGCAATGGCATGGCAACCAGCAAGAACTCAAGCATGCCCGTGCCGCGTTGTGATGCGGCAGGCAACTGCAGATCAGTGAGATGTATGGATGACAAGAAAAAGGCCATATCGAATTGTGTCGATACGGCCTTTTATTGTCGATTGTGGTGAATACGTGGTGGGTCAGTTCAATGCAGCGACTGCGGGTTGGCGTGGCCGCTATCGCGGATTTCGGTGAACAGGCTGGCGCAATCGACGGCATCAAAATGATACGGCTTGCCACAGAAGTTGCATGACACATCAACCTTGTCGCGTTCCGAGAGAATGCTTTCGATTTCTTCCTGGCCAAGCATGCGCAGCATGTTGCCAACCCGTTCGCGGGTGCAAGGGCAGTGCCAGCGTGCGTTTTGTGGTTCAAACGTTAGCAAGGTTTCTTGCCAGAACAGGCGTTGCACAAGCTCGTCAGAGGGCAGGTCAAGCAGTTCAGGCGTCTGCAAGGTTTCGGCCAGAATGGCCGCCCGCTGCCAGGTTTCGTCTTGCACCGTGGCAGTAACCTTGCCACCATGGCCAGGCAAGCGCTGCAGTAGCAGGCCAGCCGAACACTGGTCATTGGCGGCCAGCCACAGCCGGGTGTCAAGCTGTTCGGAACTGCGCATATACCCTTCAAGCACCTGGGCCACGCTATCACCTTCAAGAGGCACAATGCCTTGGTAGGGTTGCATGTCGGTAGTGTCGCGGTTTGGGTCGAGCACCACAATGAAACGGCCATTGCCGTTGGTATTCAACAGGGCTTGAAGTGAACCGCTTTCAGGAAGGTGGGCACCTTCACGCAGCGTGGCTGTGGCGCGGATGTCCAGATTGACAGTGCATTCGACCACGATCAGGGCGACCGGGCCGTCACCTTGCAACTGCAGCACCAGCGAGCCGTCGAATTTGATATTTGACGCCAGCAAAACAGCGGCCGAAACAAGCTCGCCCAGCAGCTGCCGGACGCAGTCGGGGTAGTGCTGGTGTACCAGGCCATCTTGCCAGGCATCGGTCAGGCGTACAGCCTGGACACGAACGGTATTGTCCTGGAACAGGTATTTTTTCAGTTGATTGCTCATGGCGCAATTTTAACGTATTGCGCCACGCAGCCGGTGTCACGGCGAGTGTTCTGGTGGTGAAGTTAGCCCTGCCGTGCGCCCGGCGTGTCAGTCGCGGATTTTCTTCAGATATTGCTGGTATTCACGACCTCGTTGAACGTAGTGTTCGCTGTTGTGTGACAGGTTTTCAAGTTCTTCGGCCGACATCTGGCGTACGATTTTTCCGACCCCAACAACCAGTGAGCCGTCAGGAATATGCCGCCCCTCGGGAACGATGGCACCAGCTCCGATCAGGCAGTTTTTACCAATATGCGCCTTGTTGAGCACAATGGCCTGCATGCCGATCAGGGTGCCGTCTTCAATGGTGCAGCCATGCAGCATGGCCTGATGGCCAACGGTAACCCGTTCACCGATGGTCAGGGGGATGCCTTCATCGACGTGCAATACGCAGTTTTCCTGGATATTGCTGTTTTTTCCAATGACAATAGCGGCATTATCGCCACGGATACTGGCATTTGACCAAATGCTGACGCCTGACCCAAGTGTGACATTG
>JBAYOZ010000234.1:0-3357 GCA_041677965.1 Pusillimonas sp. | reverse complement strand
CCGTACCGGCCGCAGCTTTCGGGTTGCCAACATCAATGAGAACTATTGCAGCTTTGCGCCTTGCGCCGAAATGCTCAAGCCTCAAACCTCACACGACCACGAAATCGGCCTGGAATGGAAACATCGCATTGCCGCACTGCGCGTGAGTCTGTTCCGTATGGACGTGAACAACGAGATCCATTACAACAATCTGACCTGGAGCACCATGAACCTGTCGCCCACCCGCCACCAGGGGCTGGAGCTGGAAGGCCGCGTGCAGGTGTGGAAAAATATTGATGTCGCTGCCCGCTACACCCGTACCCAGGCCACTTTTCGTGAAGGGACCTACGGCGGTGTCAATGTCACCGGCAACGACGTCCCCATGGTACCCAAAGACCGCATCGGGTTGAATGTGGGCTGGCAGATTACCGGTAGCACACGTGCGTCATTGAATGTGCAATACGTAGGCGGCCAGCGCTATGACAACGACCAGGCCAACCGCTTTCGAAAAATGCCTTCATACACTGTTACCGACCTGAAAATCATGCACGAAATCGGCAGCTGGCGACTGGCCGCCGGGGTCAACAACCTGTTTGACGAAAAATACTATTCCTACGGTATCGTCAACGGGTCGTACTCCAGCTTCAACGCCTACCCCGAAACGCGTCGCACCGTTTATGCCAGCGCCGAATACCAGTTCTGAACATCCTCGCCTGAAAGCCGCGCACCGTCATTGCGGTGCACGGCTGGCTGCGATCGGCCTGTCCAGCATAATGCTCTGGACAGCACCACCGGTGATGGCCAACGGGTATCTGCCTGAAATACAACCGCAGGCGAATCAGCAGTCTGGAATACTGGCAGAGGCCACCGTCGCCGTACCAAAGCGCATCGTTTCACTGGACCTGTGCACCGACTGGATTCTGGCAAAACATGCCGACGCCCGGCAGGTGGCGGCCGTTTCACCCATGCAGCCACGCTACCGGCCCGAAGGCCTGCAACACGACTGGCCGCACCACGACGGTACACTGGAACGCATCATCGAACTCAAGCCCGACCTGATTCTGGCCGGTGAATACAACGCCATTACACTGCGCAATCGCCTGAAAACCCTGGGGTTCCGGGTTGAAGTGTTACCGCTGCCCACCAGCCTTGACGCTATCCGCAGCTACGAACTGAAAACACTGCGGTTGCTCGGCAAACCCGCTGATCTGGCCCATCCGGGGCGCCCCGACCTGCAACCATCCGATAACACAACGGGCTTGACCATCGATATACCCCCGTCCGACCTGAACAAGACGTGGCCCAAAAGCCAAGGCAACGCATGGGCAATACAGGAAAAGCCACCCGGGCCGCGCTTGCTTTTGCTGGGCGCCAACGGCATCGGTACGGGCACACAGACGTTTGAACACGATGTTTTGACGCGTGCGGGCTGGCACAATTACCTGCACGTACCCGGCTACCAACAACTGGATCTGGAACACATAGTGACCGATCCACCCGATGCGGTGCTGTGGGCTTCAACGTCGGGAAATGCCCTGGCCAACCATTTTTCGGAACATCCGGCCCTGCGCCACAGTCTGCCCCAAGAACGTTGGCTGACAACGGACTACTGGCGCTGGCAATGCCCGGGCCCCTGGACCTGGGGCCTGGTTAATGAACTGCACGGGTGGTTGCCTTGAACCCGCAAGACAATCGTAAACACGGTGCCATTAATCCAGACACGCTCGCCAAGGAACGTATGACCACATGGGCGATACCGGCAAGCGTTTTGATCATGCTGGCCACTGCCGCACTGTCCCTGGGCATCGGCTCGACACCGGTCGATGTACTCGCCGGCCTGGGTGACTGGCTGACGGGTGCAGCGACACCGGCAGCCCTGATCATCGGTGACATCCGCCTGCCCCGTACGGCGCTGGCACTTGCTGTTGGCGCGGCCCTGGGCTTAAGCGGGGCAGCCCTTCAGGGCTTGTTACGCAACCCGCTGGCCGACCCCGGCATTACCGGGGCCAGCCAAGGGGCGGCGCTGGGCGCGGCGACCGTATTCTATTTCGGCCTGTTTCCCCAATTGGGCGAAATGGCACCCGCTGCCGCAGGCCTGACGGGTGCAGGCGTCGCGCTGATCCTGATGCTGTGGCTGGCCGGCTCGGCGCAGGCCTCTACCGTGATTCTGGCCGGCCTGGCTATTTCAACCGTTACCGGTGCAGCACTGGCGGCTGTCCTGAATTTTGCGCCAAACCCCTATGCCATGCAGGAACTGGTGTTCTGGCTGTTGGGCTCCGTCTCTGAACGTGGCCTGGATCATCTGGTCGTTTTACTGCCCGCCCTGTTGCTGGGTGGCCTGATAATCTGGCGCCAGCGTCGGCTGCTGGTTGCCCTTACCCTTGGCGAACAGGTCGCGCAAAGCCTGGGGCTGAACTTCGCCCGCGGCAGCCGGCAGGTCGTACTGGGCGCCGCGCTGCTGGTGGGTGCCTCGGTCGCGGTTGCCGGCAACATCGGCTTTGTCGGCCTGATCGTCCCCCATCTGGTGCGCCCCTTTGTAGGCTATCGGCCCGACCGTCTGCTGGTGCCGTCGGCCCTGATGGGGGCAACCCTGGTCTGCGCCGCCGACATCTGCGTGCGCCTGCTGCCGCCGGGCCGGGAACTGAAACTGGGTGTGCTGACCGCCCTTATTGGCGCCCCGCTGCTGTTCTGGCTGATCTGGAAGGAGCGCAAACAATGGCTGTAATCGACGCACGTCAGTTAAAGACGCGGGGTCTGGACACGCAGACGCTTACCCCGCCACCCAGCCTGAGCGCACAGAATCTGTCCCTGGATCCGCGTCTGCATGACATCAATTTTTCGGTTAATGCGGGACAGATTCTGGGTATCATCGGGCCGAACGGTGCCGGCAAATCGACCTTGCTGCATTGCCTGACAGGTCTGTTGCCACACACTGGCCGGAGCCATCTTGACGACACTGATCTGACCGCCCTGTCGCCACGCGAACGCGCGCGCTGCATGGGCCTGCTCCCCCAGCAAACCGACAGTGTCTGGCCGCTGTCGGTTCACGATGTGGTCAGTCTTGGGCGGCTGCCCTGGGGCGACAACGATACCATCGCCATCGCCAACGCCATGCGCGCAACCGGCATCGAGACTTTGGCTACCGCCCGTATCGACCGGCTGTCGGGCGGTGAGCGCGCCCGGGTATGGCTGGCGCGAGTGCTGGCCGGACAGCCCCGCATTTTGATTGCCGATGAGCCCACTGCCAGCCTGGACCTGTACTACCAGCAGGTCGTCATGGATTGCCTGCGCACCTACGCCAATGCAGGCCACATCGTGATCATTGCCATCCATGACCTGACCCTGGCCGCCCACTACTGCGACCAGCTGCTGTTGCTG
>JBAYOZ010000233.1:0-3390 GCA_041677965.1 Pusillimonas sp. | reverse complement strand
GTTGAGCTGGGGGCATCCATCTGCTTGCATATGTACCGCTGGAACCGGCTTGAATCGCTGGTTGCGCTCAAACAGGTCATGGACAAATTCCCCGAGTCTGTGGTTGTGCTCGATCACCTGTCCAATATCATTCCCGAGCAGGGGGCGCCCGATTATGGTGTAGATGAGCCTTTACTTGATCTGGTGCAATTCCCGAATGTTTTCCTGAAGCTGACCACCATTAACCTGGGGCGTATGGCCAGCGAAAAGATCGACCCGCAGCCCGTCATCGCACGCACCTTGCAATCGTTTGGTGCCGGCCGCTTCATGTGGGGTTCTGATGTGGCCCAGTCGGCAGGTTCGTATGCTGATCTGATCAAGATGGGTGTTGACGCCACTGCCTTCCTGTCTGAAAAAGATCGCAAGCAGGTCTTGTGCGACACCACCAATCGCGTCTATGGCGGTGCCAAAGCCTGATGGCGGCATTTTGATTTCAGGGCCTGCGCATCTGACATGACGCGCCAGGCCGCGCAAGGTGGAATCCGGGGCGAAGCGCTGTCTTCGTCCTTGTTGTGTCCAGGGTAAAAAAATGGACCAGTCCTGTCGGGCTGGTCCACATAAAAGCACTCGTTGGAAAACTGCAAAAGAACAAAGGTACTGCTGGTGAGGTATCGGGTGATTCCCGTACGGCCTTGAATCTGGCCGATACCTCGTGCCCGGATCAAACGTCGATCAGAAGCGGTGGCGCAGGCCAGCCATCACACCGGTCTGGTTTTGACCGGCTGCCGGTGCCGAACCCGGTGACCCGCCACTGACGGCGAAGTTAAGGTTGCCGCCATTGTTGACGTGTGCAACCGCCGCGTAAACAGCGGTACGTTTCGAGAACGAATAGGTTCCGCGGGCCATGTAATAGGTTGCGCGTTCACCCAGGTCTTTCAGCTTTGTGTAATACACGGCGCCATCCAGTCGGAATGCGGGTGAAAAGTCATACGCAGCATTCAGGAAATAGGTGTCGAAACGATGGTTGGTGCGGGCCGCATTGGCGACAGGGCCGCGTGGGCTTGGCACGAAAGCACCGCCATCCGTATTGCGGTACAGGTAACCGGCACCTACGGTCAGGGCATCAAACCTGGCGTAGCCATTCAGTGTCCAGCGGCGGTCTTTCTGACCTGAGGCCAGATACCCCAGTGCAGGGCCATTGTTCGAGTAGGCGGGGTAGGTGTTGGCCGCCGCGCCGGCAGCGGGCGCACTGCCGACGCCGGTTTGTACATCGTAGGCTGTGGCAACACCCCAGTTGGCGCTGTCATAGCCCAGCATGGCTGACCAGCCGCCGCATTCGCTTTCAGAGTTCAGCTGGACGCCGCAACCGTTGGCGGCAGGGTTGCCCAGACCACCGGGGCCACCGCCGCGCACGTTGTTGTAACCACGGGTGTAACCCAGGCCTACCGTGAAGCCCGAGAAGGTGCCGCGATATGTGATCGAATTGTCCATACGGGCATTGGCGATGTAATCGTCAAACGCGGCCAGACCAAACGAGTTGGGGCCGATCAGGTCGGCGCGACCCATGGCCCAGAACAGCATGGTGTACTGGCGGCCCAGGGCAATTTGACCCCAGTCACCCTTCAGGCCGACAAAAGCCTGGCGTCCGAACAGGCGACCCCCCTGGTTTGACATGCCCGTTGAAGGAGCAAAGCCTGACTCAAGTGTAAAGATAGCCGTCAGGTTGTCGTTGATTTTCTCTTGACCGCGCAAGCCCCAGAGTGACGGGAACGATGAGGTGTTGGTCGGGAAAACAACAGTGCCGCCGCCGTTGTTGACGTTGCTCAGGTATTCGATAGCGGTGTCGATAGTGCCGTACAGTGTTACTGTGCTGGCGCTTTGTGCCTGCGCCGCAAGGGGTGCGCCAGCCGCAAGGGCGATGGCCAGGTACTTCAGTTTCATACTTTGTCTCCGTATAAAAATAGAGCGTATTGTTGTTGCCGACCAGCCTTTATGTGTGCCTGGGCTGGTGCGATGCCCTGCCCGCAGCATCGTGTCAATGCAGGCGGGCTTGCTTTTTTCATGTCGAACAGGCGGCATGAAACCCGGACGACGGCAGGGCATGCCGTTATCCGGTTGATTTGCTGGTTTTCAGGGGGGGGCGGGGCAGTGTTGCCCCGCGTCGGGATCAGGCCTTGGCGTTTTTCTTGCTGCGTGCAGGGCGGCGCGACGGGCCCTTGCGCCAGGGAATCAGAACGCGCTCCATGTAATTGAACAGGGCCGCAGTGGCGAAGCCCAGAATGGCCGTGACCATCAGGCCAACGTACATTTTTTCAACTTCAAAAATCTGCCAGCTGTTCCAGATCAGGTAACCGATGCCTGATTTGGCACCGACAAACTCTGCCGCCACAATAACCAGCAGAGCAACACCCATGCCCAGTTTCAGGCCGGCCATGATGGCGGGCATTGCGCCAGGCAAGGCCACATCCCAGAACATCATTTTGCGGTTTGCACCAAAGTTATCGCCCACATCCATATAGATAGGTGGAATATCGCGAACCCCCTCATAGGCATTGATCAGTGCCATGTAGACAACCGACAGGGCGATAATGGCGTACTTGGACATTTCGCCCATGCCGAAGATCAGGATCAGCAGGGGCAGGATCGCAACCTTGGGAATCGGGAACGTGGCATGGACCAGCGGCTGGATAATGGCACGCATTTTTGAGGACATGCCCATGGCCAGCCCGATGATGATGCCGGGAATGGCGCCGGCGATGAAGCCGACAATAATGCGCACAATACTGATGCTGACGTGTTCCCACAGCTCGCCGCTGATCAGCATGTTCCACAACCCCGCAAAAATTGCGGTTGGCGACGGAAAGAAGCGTACATCCAGCCAGCCGAACAGGGCTGCTGCTTCCCAGATAGCCAGCAAAACTACCGGCGACATGACGGAAAGCATCTTTTCAAAGTTATCGGACGTCATACAGAACATGTTCTTTGATGTTTTGGTTGTCGAGCTCATTTCCCTTCCTCCACTTCGCGCTGGTGAGCCATGACTTCGTCGCGCAGACAGGACCAGATGCGGCCGAACATTTCGCCGTAACCTGCGCTGCTCTTGACGTTATCGACGTTACGGGGCCGGCTGAAGACCTCGTTGACGTCAATGACTTCCTTGATATTGCCGGGGCGAGTCGTCATGATCATCACGCGGTCGGCCAGAACAATGGCTTCGTCAATCGAGTGCGTTACATACACAACGGTCTTGTGGGTTTCTTCCCAGATACGCAGCAGTTCAGCTTGCAGAATGATTTTTGTTTGCTCATCAAGCGCGGCGAAGGGCTCGTCCATCAGCAAGATTTCGGGGTCATTGGCAAACGCACGGGCAATGCTGGCCCGTTGTTTCATGCCGCCCGACAGCTGGTGCGG
>JBAYOZ010000232.1:0-3395 GCA_041677965.1 Pusillimonas sp. | reverse complement strand
TGACCCCAACAGTCGCGCACAGGTGCGTTAAACTGTAGTGCTTTCCTGCGGCGCTGCCGCCAACTTACACGAAGAACTATGGTTTCTCTGCTCAAAAAGCTTTTAGGTACCCGCAACGACCGGATCCTTAAACAGTATCGCAAGCTGATTGCTCAAATCAATGCGCTCGAGCCTTCGCTGGTTGCCTTGTCCGATGAGCAGCTTCAGGCAAAGACAGCCCAGTTCAAAGCGCAGTTGGCCGAAGGAAAAACACTCGACAATCTGTTGCCCGAAGCGTTTGCTGTGGTCCGAGAGGCCAGCAAGCGTGTCTTTGGCATGCGCCACTTCGATGTGCAAATGCTGGGCGCCATTTCGCTGCATAACGGCAAAATCGCCGAAATGCGTACAGGCGAGGGTAAAACCCTTATGGCAACCCTGGCGGTGTACCTGAATGCGCTGGCAGGCAAAGGCGTTCATGTTGTTACCGTCAACGATTATCTGGCACGCCGCGATGCGGGCTGGATGGGTCGGCTGTACAACTTTCTGGGTCTGTCGGTAGGGGTGGTGGTGCCTCAGCAAGACAACGCAGAAAAAATCGCTGCGTATGCCGCCGATATTACTTACGGCACCAACAACGAGTTCGGTTTTGACTATCTGCGCGACAACATGGAGTATCGCGCGGAAGACCGTCGCCAGCGCAGCCTGAATTTTGCCATTGTCGACGAGGTCGACTCCATTCTTATCGACGAGGCGCGTACTCCGCTGATCATTTCAGGGCAGGCCGAAGATCACACCGATCTTTACATTCGCATGAATGCCGTGCCGCCAATGTTGACGCGTATGGCATCCGAGCCTTCCCCGCATGAGCCCGAGCCCGAGGGTGACTTCTGGGTTGACGAAAAAGGGCAGCAGGTACATTTGTCCGAGTCAGGCATGGAGCACGCCGAAGAAATTCTTGGCCGTGTCGGTTTGCTGCCTGAAGGCGAGTCCCTGTACGACCCGCGTCACATTACATTGATCCACCATCTTATGGTGGCGTTGCGCGCACACAACCTGTTTTTCAAAGATCAGCACTACGTGGTTGCCGACGATGAGGTCACCATTGTTGACGAGTTTACCGGCCGCCTGATGGCAGGCCGTCGCTGGTCTGATGGTCTGCATCAGGCCGTCGAGGCCAAGGAAGGGGTGAAAATCCAGAACGAGAACCAGACGCTGGCCTCGATCACCTTCCAGAATTATTTCCGCATGTACGAAAAGCTGTCGGGCATGACAGGTACCGCCGACACCGAGGCCTATGAATTCCAGGAAATCTACGGTCTTGAAACTGTCCTGATCCCGACCAACAGGCCCATGGTCCGTATCGACCAGAATGACCAGATTTTCAAAACTGACGCAGAAAAATACAATGCGATTCTGGCCGACATCAAAGATTGCCATGAACGGGGTCAGCCGGTACTTGTGGGTACCACCAGCATTGAAAACTCCGAGCGTCTTTCGGCCGCCTTGGGCAAGGCAGGTTTTGCCCACGAGGTGCTTAATGCCAAGCAACATGCCCGTGAAGCTGAAATCGTTGCAGAGGCCGGCAAGCCGGGTCGCATTACTATTGCGACCAACATGGCGGGTCGTGGTACCGACATCGTGCTGGGTGGCTCAGTTGAAAAGCAGGTAGATCTGGTTCGTGCCGATGTGAACTTGTCCGAGGACGAAAAGCAGGCGCGCATCCAGCAGATCAAGGCCGAATGGCAGCCGCTGAACGAGCAGGTGAAAGCGGCGGGGGGCTTGCGTATTATTGGTACCGAGCGCCACGAATCCCGTCGTATTGACAACCAGTTGCGTGGTCGCGCCGGGCGCCAGGGTGATCCAGGCTCATCGCGGTTTTACCTGTCGCTTGAAGACTCGTTGATGCGTATTTTTGCGGGTGACCGGGTACGTGCCATTATGGACCGTTTGCGTTTGCCGGAAGGCGAGCCCATCGAGGCCCGCATGGTATCGCGTTCAATTGAATCGGCACAACGCAAGGTCGAGGCCCGCAACTTCGACATCCGCAAGCAGCTGCTGCAGTTTGACGATGTGTCCAATGACCAGCGCAAGGTGCTTTACGCCCAGCGCAACGAGGTGCTGGATGTTGCCGATGTGGGCGATACCATCGCCAATCTGCTGCAGGCCACGCTAACCGAAGTATTCCGTGGCTATATTCCTGACGAGTCCGTTGAAGAGCAATGGGATGTGGCAGGCCTGCAGGCAACGCTTGAGTCTGACTGGGGCATTCATATGCCGCTGGCCGATATGCTCGAGCAAGAGCCGAACCTGACTGATGACGACCTGCTTGAGCGCGTCCTCTCTGAGGGTCGTTTGGTGTACCAGACCAAGGTTGATCTGGTGGGCCGTGATAACTGGGCGCCGTTTGAGCGTTCCGTGCTGCTGCAGTCTATTGATACCAACTGGCGCAGTCATTTGTCGGCACTTGACCACTTGCGTCAGGGCATACATTTGCGCGGTTATGCCCAGAAAGATCCTAAACAAGAATACAAGCGCGAGGCGTTTCAGCTGTTTTCCAACATGCTTGATCGCGTTCGAACCGAAGTGGTAAGGGTGCTGTTGACGGTTCGTATCCAAACACCAGAGCAAGTCGAAGTGCCCGAGCCTGATCCGGCTTCGGGCATTGGCGGTGTTACGTATCATCATTCTGACTACGACGCTGCGCTTAGTGGTGAAGACCCGGGGTTGCCGGAAGAGGCTATTCCGGCCGGGGATGTGCCGCGGGTCGGGCGCAATGACCCATGCCCTTGCGGGTCTGGTAAAAAGTACAAGCACTGCCACGGCAAGTTGGCCTGACCCCGGCGGGGGGGGCCTTGGCCCCACCCGGTCGCACCATCACAGCAAAAACAGCGACGCCAGCCCCAGAAAAATAAAAAAGCCCAGCGAATCGGTTGCAAAGGTCAGCAGCACCGATGAGCCCATGGCCGGGTCTTTGCCGAAGCGGTCGCGCAGAACCGGAATAAGCACCCCCAGCGATGCACCCACCAGCATGTTGCCGATCATGGCAACGATCATCACAATCGCAATGGCCCACGACCCTGAAATGGCCCAGGCAAAACTGGCAGCCACCAGGCTGCCCGCCAGGCCCACCATGAAGGTCACCTTGATTTCGCGTTGCACCAGCTGCCAGGTTGACGCTCCGGTAACCCGGCCAACCGCCAGGGCCCGGATGATCATGGTCATGGTTTGATTGCCTGAGTTACCGCCAATACCCGCCACGATCGACATCAGGAATGCCAGAATGACAATATGGCTGACGGTGTCTTCAAAACGCGAGGCCACGAATGATGCGACCGATGCCGTAACCAGGTTCACCATCAGCCAGGGTGCCCGGTTACGAATCGCGCTGATGACGGGGGCAAACATGTCTTCTTCTT
>JBAYOZ010000231.1:0-3396 GCA_041677965.1 Pusillimonas sp. | reverse complement strand
GCCAGGCTGTCGCTGGCGTTATCTGTTATCGCCAGCCAGGCCGCACGTGTACCTACGCTAATTTTTGATGAAGTCGACAGCGGTGTGGGCGGCGCCGTCGCCGAAGTGGTCGGGCAGCTGCTTGAATCGCTGGGGCAGCGCCACCAGGTACTTTGCGTAACCCACCTGCCCCAGGTTGCTTCGTGTGGTAACCATCATTTCAAGGTCAGCAAAAAACTGGCCGACGGGGTTACCACTTCAAAAATCGAAAAGCTGGCTTCGCCTGACCGTATCGAAGAAGTGGCCCGCATGCTGGGCGGGCTGAATATTACCGGCACCACCCGCCAGCACGCCGCTGAAATGCTGGGCCTAAGCAACGAAACCGGGCACACCGGCACATAACGCCAACACCCGTTGAATCAGGGGCGCTTTTTCTGGCAGGCAGGGCAAATGCCATAAAGCATCATGGTATGGCTTTCAAGCACGAAGCCCTTTTGTTCGGCAATAAGGTGTTGCCGCTTTTCAATGTCGGCATCGGTAAATTCAGCCACCTTGCCGCAGTTGGTACAGATAAGATGATCGTGGTGGTCGCCGTCGTTGAGCTCGAAAACCGCCTTGCCGCCGTCAAACTGGCTACGCGTTAGAATACCTGCCTGTTCAAACTGCGTCAGTACCCGGTACACCGTGGCCAGGCCGATATCGACTTCTTCGGCGATAAGCGCCCGGTAGACATCTTCGGCACTATGGTGGCGCATGTCAGATTTTCGAAAAACATCAAGGATTTTCAGGCGCGGAAACGTCGCCTTCAAACCCATGCTTTTCAGTTCATTTTGTTCATTCATGTGGTGGCTCTGTAGCTAATTGAGATTATGCCTTTATGATAACGGTTTTATTCAACCTGAATGACAGGGGCGCTTCGTGTTAACGACTCGTAAACCATTATTTTCAACGCTTCGCACCGGCCTGGCCGTCAGCGCACTGGCACTTGCCCTGACGGCTTGCGGTGGTACCAAATGGGGCTTCCCGTATCGGGCCGATGTGCAACAGGGCAACTGGATTACAGCCGAACAGGTGGCACGCCTTGAACCCGGCATGACACGTGAGCAGGTTCGTTTCATTCTGGGCACACCGGTGCTGCAAGACATCTTCCGCACCAACCGCTGGGACTACACCTACTTCAACAAGCCTGGTTATGGCGACACTGAAGAGCGTCAGTTCACGGTATGGTTCGAAGGTGATCAACTGGTCCGATGGGCCGGTGACGAACCGCCAAACCGCCAACCGTTCGAACGCTATGACACCGGTGCCACAAACAGCCAGGGCGACGCTTCGGCCAATGACCGCAAGGCAGCCATTGACACGAAAATCGCACCGGACACCGAACTCGAAATAAACCCCGAACGCCCTGTTGGCCCTGGCATACAAAGCCTGCCCGTCAACGAACCTTTACGCTAAGAGACCCCTATGCGCATTGCCATCGCAGGAGCAGACGGCCGGATGGGCCGCATGCTCATTGAAGCAGTCATCAACTCACCTGACCTTACCCTTTCTGTCGCACTCGACCGCACCGGATCGGCATGTATCGGCCAGGACGCTGGTGGCTTCCTGGGCCACACCACCGGGGTCCACATTACCGATGATCTCGATGCACTGGCCCATGCCGACTGCCTGATCGACTTCACACGCCCCGAGGGCACTTTAATCCACCTGGAAGCCTGCATCAAGCACCAGGTCAAATGCGTCATTGGTACCACCGGCTTCGACCTCGAAGGTAAAAAAGCCATCCAGGCCGCCAGCCAGAAAACCGCCATTGTGTTTGCACCCAACATGAGTGTTGGCGTCAACGCGACACTGAAACTGCTCGACATGGCTGCCCGTTTGCTGAACAGCGGCTACGATGTTGAAGTCTTTGAAGCCCACCACCGCAACAAGGTCGATGCCCCATCGGGTACGGCCCTGGCCATGGGCGAAACCGTCGCCCGGGCATGGGGTGAAAAACTTGACGACATTGCCGACTGGGCACGCCATGGCCACACCGGTGCCCGTGAAGACGGCCGTATCGGGTTTTCAGTCCTGCGCGGTGGCGATATTGTGGGTGATCACACCGTGTATTTTTGCGGTGCCGGCGAACGCATCGAAATTTCCCACCGCTCCAGCAGCCGCACCACGTATGCCCAAGGCAGCCTGCGTGCTGCTCGGTATCTGGCCCGCAAAGAATTCGGGCTGTTCGACATGCAAGACGTGCTGTCCAGTTAAGCACCCCATGAAAAGTGCCCGTTGCCGGGCACTTTTCATTTGAGCTACAGGGGCCTGGCGTCCGTGCCTCACAAACCCGACAGGTCTCCTGCCCTGACAGGCTCTTGCTCAAGAGCTACACCGTATTTTGCAAAAACATCTTCGCAAATACGACCAGCCAATGCCTGAATATCATCGGCCGTGGCCCCGCCATAATTCACCAGCACCAAAGCCTGACGGTCATGAACCCCTACCGGCCCGTCACGAAACCCTTTCCAGCCGGCCTTGTCAATCAGCCAGCCCGCAGCAAGCTTCCAGCTACCGTCAGCCTGCTCATAGGCTACAACACCTGGATTAACGGCCTTGATGTGCTGATACTGCACGGCATCGACCACCGGATTCTTGAAAAAACTGCCGGCATTGCCCAGAACAGCCGGATCTGGCAATTTATTTCGACGCACCTCGCAAACTGCATCAAACACGTGTTGCGGTTGCAGAAGCCCTTTGGCCTGTAGGGCACGACACCCCGCCAGATCGGGGTAATCAATTGTGGGTTCCCACTGACGCGGGAGCGCGAAACAGACCTTGGTGATCAACCAGCGCCCCTGAGGCTGGCGCTTGAAAAAACTGTCGCGATAAGCAAAGCCGCACGCCTCACGCGAGAAGACCTGCGGGCGACCTTCTTCAAGATTCCAGGCACTGACACGCTCGATAAGGGTTTCAAGCTCGACGCCATACGCCCCGATGTTCTGAACTGGCGATGCCCCTACAGTTCCCGGGATCAAGGCCAGGTTTTCAAGCCCGGCCCACCCGTGTCCGAGACAGGAGCGAACAAAATCATGCCAGTTTTCACCCGCCTGGGCCTCGACCATCCGGTGTCGAGGCGTTTCATCGACCATGGCAATACCACGTGTTGCCACATGCACCACCAGGCCCGGCATCTGTTCGCGCAATACGACATTGCTTCCGCCCCCCAGGACAAACGCCTGCTTGTGCTGCCGGACCAGATCCGTCAATTCTGGCAATTGCTCATCATCAACGTAGTCAACATAAGCCGGAGCCACTGACCCCAGGCCCAAGGTGTTCATACCGGATAACTCTTTTGACTGGACCTGTAGTGACATGGCAACTTTCGCAACAAACTCAAAATGGGTAAACTCACTATTACACCACGGCGCCCCG
>JBAYOZ010000230.1:0-3400 GCA_041677965.1 Pusillimonas sp. | reverse complement strand
GCCGGGTCTTTCAGCAGCAATGCGCGCACAACGCGGTTGGAACTGCCGGTGCCTTTGGCCCAAAGTGTATTAAGCAGCTCTTGCGCCCATGCACGTACATCGGGGTTGGTTGCAATGTCTGCCAGCGAGGCGCCTTCAGCCAGGTCGGGCGATAGCCCGGTTGCTGTTGGCAGCAGCAAAATCATCATACCCAGTTCATCACGGTCGTGGCCAGTTATCACCGCATCGTGAATGAAGGGTGCCCCGGCGGCGATGATTTGTGAACGCATGGCACCTACATTGACCCAGGTGCCGCTAATCAGCTTGAAGTCCTCGGCAATGCGACCGTCAAAACGCAGGCCGGCACTGGGGTTGTTGCTGTCAATCATCAGGGCAGCATCGCCGCTGCAGAAGAATCCGTCGGCGTCGTAGGCTTCAGCCGTCAGGTCAGGCTGGCGCCAATAGCCGGGCGTGATGTTCGGGCCGCGATAGCGTACTTCCAGCTTGTCACCGCACGGTGTGAGTTTGATATCGCAGCTTGGGGCAGGAATGCCAATGACACCGGCCTGCCAGTCGGCCAGGTGCGCCGAGGTCGCAAACGGGGCGCTTTCGGTCATGCCCAGGCCAGCAGTCATGGGGATACGGGCCCCCACCGTCTGGATGGCCAGCTCGTCAATGGTTTTTTTCAGGGGGGCAGGCAGGGCGGCACCGTTGGGGAAAATCAGGCGCAGCCGACTGAAGAACGTCTTGCGCAAGACTTCGTCTCGCTTCATTTCGTGCGCCAGCACTTCCAGGCCTTTGGGCACCGAGTAGTAAATGGTTGACGGCACTTCGCGTAGATTGCGAAGGGTTTCAGCCATGCCTTCGGCTGTAGGTTTGCCCTCGTCGATGTACATGGTGCCGCCGTTGTACAGCACCACCCCGAAGTTGTTGTTGCCGGCCGCCGTATGGTGCCAGGGCATCCAGTCGACCAGAACCGGCGGTTCCTCGCGCACAAAGGGGTAGCACTGCATGTGCATTTGCGGGTTGCAGGTGATCATGCGTTGCGTGTTGATCACGGCTTTGGGCAACTTGGTTGAGCCCGAGGTGAACAGGAACTTGGCAATGGTGTCGCCCGTAACCGCCTGATGTGCCAGTTGCACAGCAGGTGTGACGGTATACGATTCCAGCTCTGCGAACGGGGTGCACTTGCGGCCCTCGATTTCGCCTTCGACAAAGATCAGTTCGGTTTCAGGGGGTATGGACTTGAGGATGGCATTTTCGAAGCGGGCAGCGTCGTAGGCAAAGACCGCCCCAGGCGTCAGCAAGTCGGCTGCATGGCGAACGCGATCTGCACTTTTTGACAGCAATGAATATGCTGGTGAAATCGGGGCGAAGGGGATGCCGACGTGCTCCGCCGCCAATGCCAGCAGGGCATGTTCAATGCTGTTTTCGGAAAGAATCATGAGCGGTCGTTCGGCGCTCAGGCCGCGATGCAGCATGGCCTGTGCAATCGGCATGATGCGTTTGACCGCATCGGCATACGTCAGGTGACGCCAGTCGCCGCCCTTGACACGCTGGGCCAGCAAGGTGGCTTCGGGGCGAATGGTCGCCCAGTGCATCAGTGGCTCGGTGTAGCAGCGGGGGTAGGGCTGCAGAGGGTTTGCGTTGCGCAGCACGACACTGCCGTCGGCCAGGGCTTCCTGCGTGGCTTCGTAGGGGCCAAGTGCCAGGGGGCGAAATGGGGCATCGGTAATATTCATGACTTGTCTCCGGTAATGTAGTGCGGTTAACCCAGGCTTACTTTGGCGGCACGTTTTTCCAGGAAGGCGTTGACGCGCTCTTTTGCCTCGGGAGCACCCTGCGTTATTGAGGCCATCAGGGCTTCGGTCAGCAACCCGTGCGACATGGGTTGCTCGGCGATCAGCGGCAGCGCCTGGGTAATGGCAAAGTTGGACAGCGGCGCGTTACCGGCAATCTTGCGGGCCAGTTCGCGTGCCTTTTCCATGGCCTGGCCTTTTGGCGTGACGTAGTGTGTCAGGTTGATGGCCAGCCCCTCGTTGGCGTTAACCACGTGTCCGGTCAGCATCATTTCGGTAACGCGTGAAAAACCGATCAGTTTTGATACCCGCACTGAACCGCCACCGCCAAGGAAAATGCCGCGCTGCCCTTCAGGCAGCCCGAAGTAGGTTGTTTCATCAGCCACGCGTACATGGGCTGATGACGCCAGCTCAAGCCCGCCGCCAACAACCGCGCCTTGCATCACACAGACGACGGGGACACGGCCAAACTGGATCTTCGAGAATGCCTCATACCATTTGAACGAGTGCTGAACGCCTTCTGCCGTGGTGGTTTCGGTGAGTTCGGAAAGATCCAGCCCGGCACAAAAATGCTCTCCCTCGCCGGCCAGAATCGCAACACGTACCGTGTCGGGCAGAGCGTCAAAGGCAACTCGCAGCTGTTCGACGACGCGAAGACTCAGGGCATTGCGTTTTGCAGGTCGGGTCAGGGTGATGGTGGCAATAGTGTCTTCAACGGCCACAGCGACCAGCTGTTCCGGGGTGTTTGCGTTCATTGGGGGTGTCTCCGGTCAGGATTAACGAGGATTGATTATTGTGTCAAAACAGGTATATTGTTAATCCAGTTAACAATGTTCCTATCATATATTTCTGCTTACCCTCAACTCTATAAGGGCAAACCCTTGGTTACTTCGGCTGATTCTCTTGACGATGATCTGGCGGCACTGAATGAGGTGCCGCCGTTAAGCTATGTTGACTTGCAGCGCGACTCGTTGGGGTACGCGATCAAGCGTGCGCAGGTTCGCACTTACGGCATCTTGTTCAATGTGCTGGGGCCGGATTCGCTAACGCCGGGTCGAATGACCGCCCTTAGCATCATCGCCACGCAACAGGGTATCAATCAAAGTATTCTTGCCGATATGCTGGGTATAACCCGCGCGGGTGTTGTGAAGGTAATTGATTCGTTGCAGGCCGCTGGCTATGTGCGTCGGCAGCCTATTCCTGAAGACCGCCGCAGTTATTCGCTTGAAGTTACCGAAAAAGGATACAGCGAGTTGCGGCACCTGAATCTTTTGCTGCGCAAGCACGAAAAACAGATTGCTACGAAACTGACAGCACGTGAGCGCAAGCAATTGATGGCTTTGCTGGAAAAGGTGGCGGCTGACTGATCAGGCCGGCCTGTTATTTTCAGAAGCGTTCATGCCTGTGGCAAGGGGTGGTGCTGCGTAATTTACCAGGCCACATGGCTGAAATTTAGTATTGTGTGCTACCAAATCTGTTACCAACCTGGAATTAGAAAAGCCTTGTAAGTTTTTGACTTACAAGGCTTTAAATTTTTTGGCGGAGCGGACGGGACTCGAACCCGCGACCCCCGGCGTGACAGGCCGGTATTCTAACCAACTGAACTACCGCTCCGCAGCGGT
>JBAYOZ010000229.1:0-3401 GCA_041677965.1 Pusillimonas sp. | reverse complement strand
CGCAGCGGTGGTGCCCGCACCCGCAACAAAGCTATCGTTACCTGCCAGCAAGTTAATCGTCACGCCAACGGTTACAGGGCCGTTAGCGTTGTTGCTCAGATCAACGTTGTCAGGGCCATCTGTACCCGTTGCCGTGATGGCAGTTGCGCCATTGAGGATGGCGGCATCGGCAGAGTCAAGATTGGCTGCACTGTCAGACAGCGTGTACTGCACGTTCAGTGTCAGCGCTGGATCGTTCGCTGCCGCAGCCACGATGGCCGCTGCACCGGTGGTGTCGATGGCCTCAATGGCAGCAACCGTTTGGTCGGCGCCCAGATCCAGAACTGCATCAGCCAGTTCGAAGGTCAGGTTATCCAGCGCAGCACCGTTCGCAACGATCGTCGAAATTTCAGCAATCGTCGGTGTGCCCGTAACCGTGATTGAGGTCGCGCCGTTCAACATTTCAAAAGGGGCAACCGCCAAGGTGGCTGCAGCATCCGTCAAACTGTAGGTGACCGTCCCATCAACACCAGGGAAGCCGGTAATATCACCAATATCTGCCACAGCGGATTGGCCTGCAAGCGTCAAATTCCCGGCGCCCGTCACAGCCTTGTTGTTGAATACGGTAGCCGCCGCAGAGAGCGTAATGCCGGAGCCAATCTGAATTTCAGCAATCTCCCCCGAATTCGCAGTGGTGGTATACGACTATGTCTTGTCTTTCGGTCGAGGTCGCGGGCTGACCGAGCGAAGGCCATCAATATGTTCGTTCAGATCGTCCGGAATCGGCCGCCACATCGGATCAAGAACAAAGTCAATTCCCTCGCGACGTGCCAGTTTGGCAGCAGGCACGAAGTCGGCATCGCCCGCCATCAGGATGATCTTATTGACCTGCTTCTTGAAGGTCAGCGAGGCGATGTCCAGACCGATGCGCATATCAACACCCTTTTGCCGCACATCCAGCGTGACGTCATCATCGTTGAGATCCTCGAAACGCTTCTTGCCTTTGAGCAACTGTGCCTCCACGCCAGGCTTGAGGGTCCAGTCAGCATGGGCCAGGTTGCCCAGTCGCAGCGCTACTTTGCGCTTGCGCCGCAGGGTGTGATGCAGTTCGGTGCGAAACAGCGCTTCGGGGGACTTGGAGAAGTCAACGGCGGTTCTGGAAAAGGGCAGGTGCATCTTCTTCTCCACCGGTGGGCAATCGTAGAAGAAGATCCGGTAAAGCTGGGATTTGCCGTTTTTCTCGGAAAGATGCATGAGGGCGTAGCGCCAAGCAAGCTCGGCAGCACGCTTGCCGTTGTATGCATTGTGCGGCTCAATGGCCCGAAATCGCTTCACAAAATATGCGCCATCAATCAGCACAGCGGCGACCACCATGAACAGCTTCCTTCCCACAAAAAGAAAAAGCCCAGAGGTTCGGCAACCACCATATGGGTGTGGCGCTTACTGCTAAGGGCTGGATATCCGAAATTATAGCCGCTTGCTGCGCGTCGGACAATACTGACCTGGATATGGGCAGTTTTTTGCTTTCTGGGCCTACTCCATCGACCTGAACCGGTCGTAGCTATCCTCCACCGACTCCTCGTCCTGGTCCCGCCCCCAACGGTACTCGGCATCCGGCATCACCAGCAAGGTCAAGGTGTAGGCGTAATTGCCTGCGACTTTCGTCATTTCGGTGACCGGCATTTCCGCAGGTTCACGCGCAAACCAGGTGTGGGCGCTGGTGTTGTGAGCCTGCGGTGCGCCGGTGCAATTGCGGCTGTGTGCCAGTGCCTTATCCAGCCGAACACGCTGTTCATTTCTTAGGTCTGGTTCAGAGTAGTCCGGGTCGGGCTCGCCGTAACGGTCGGCGCCAGTCGATACCCTCAAGCAACATCGACAGCTGTGCGGGCGTCAGGCTGACTGACCCCGATTCGGCCGAAGGCCACACGAAATGACCTTGCCCCGGCCCTTTGGTTGTTGACATCTGCGGCTCCCCGAAAAGACGTAAAACCGATACGATGCCCGAGGCGAGCAAGGTCAACAAGAATGGGGGAAATGGAGCGCGTACCCATATCGGGCAGGATGTCCGGGCCGCCATCGCAGACACGCGGTTTTCGTGGCGTGCTATTGCCTGATTTACTGGTGTTCGTAGCGCTCACGGTAGCAGTGGGTTCGGGGCGATTCGTTACATCGGTCTCAACCATCTTTTGGCTCCTTGGTGGAAAAGAATGAGTTTTATTGTTGCGCGATTAGTTAACTAAAGCAGTTGAAAAATACCGGCATAAGGCCGGCGTTGCCGTCGTTGGGTTTCAACGATTCATTGCTGTTGCGCGCCGGGCAGCAGCCCGTAACGCCTCATCCGCACGCGAATGAACTTGGGGTTCACGCCAAAGGTCGCCGCCAATTCCCGTTGCAGGTGATCCATGCCCAGATAACCAAAGATGCCCTGTTCAACCAGTCGCGGTGCAGGCGCGTGTAAATCGTCGAACAAGCCGGCTTCGTACTCGATGCCAACGTCAAACTCCGGTGCGCGGGCAACAGCCAGTTCCACCAGGCGATCGCAGGGCACCAACAGCGAGCCCATGAACTCATTGGCACGCAGTTCGGCGAAGCGGATCTCTTTTTCAAGGGGCGAGTTTTGGGGAAGCGGTGTGGCCCCCAAGTGGGCGGCATCGGGCGTGGCCGTACGGTGCGCACGGCGTGGCGTGTCATCCAGGGCATCAAATAGCCCAGGGCCTTGCCGGGCAGCGGCCAGCCAGGCCGGTGCGTCAAAAACCCCCAGTGTCAGCATAGTTGTCGTATTCTTTTGAAAGCGATTTTATCGATGAGTCCCTACAGCCTTGCCGTAAAACAAGAAGCCGTGCGCAAGACGTTGCATCGTGAAAGCGGTCGCACCATTGCCCAGATGGCTGACGAGCTGAATGTCCCGTACCATAGTCTTCGTAAATGGTTACAGGATTTCAGAATGTCAGAACCGACGGCGCCACAGCCGCCCGAAAAACGGGCCACTGATTACAGTGCAGAACAACGCCTTCAAGCCGTGCTGGACACGCATGCCATGACGCCCGAGGCGCGCAGTGCCTGGTGTCGCGAGCACGGGCTGTTCGAGCATCAGTTGGCGCAGTGGAAAGCACAATTATTGACCCCTGCTGAACCTGCCGGCAACGCCGGCGAAGTGCGTCGCCTCAGAGACGAGGTCAAACAACTTGAACGTCAATTGAATCGGCGGGACAAGGCCCTGGCCGAGGCGGCCGCACTGCTGGTGCTACAAAAAAAGTATCAGGCGCTGATCTGCGCCTCATCCATCTGCAAATACTTACGCACCGTATTGCGCGAGATGTTCAGTTCCCGGCTGATGGCACGGATCGACAGCCCGTTGCCTTGGTCATACAACCCTTTAATCTTGTGAATCACTACCCACTCCTTCAATGACGCGCTCCCTT
>JBAYOZ010000228.1:0-3405 GCA_041677965.1 Pusillimonas sp. | reverse complement strand
CTGGACTCGATCGGGGCTGCAGCGCGCGCCCACATCCCGGCCATCCATGCCCGGCAGGTTCTGGACTTTGACACGCTGCACCAAACGCCCGGCCATCTGGCCAAGGTTCATTCCCCCGACCCGACCGACACCGCGCTGATCATTCTTACCTCGGGCAGCACCGGCCTGCCCAAAGGGGTAATGCAAAGCCATCAGGCCCTGGTGGCCATGACGGCCAGCCTGCTGGGTCATGCCTGCAATGCCGGCGCCAACGACGTCCTGATGAACTGGTTGCCGCGCGACCATGTCGGCGCCATGGCGTTCGTGTTCATGGGGGCGGTCATTCTGCAAGCCAGCCAGGTCCACGCCGACGTCGGCTATGTATTGGCCCAGCCCGAACGCTGGCTGCAACTGGTTGATACCGAAAAAGTCAGCATCACCTGGTCGCCCAATTTTGCCTACGAACTGCTGGCTCGCGCCGCACGCGCCACATCCACCCGTTACAACCTGGCGTCGTTGCGCGCTATTTTCAACGGCGGTGAAGCCGTCAATGAACACGCCCTGCTGTCCAGTGTGCGCGACCTTGAACAGCACGGGTTGAACCCCGAAGCCATGATCCCGGCATTCGGGATGTCGGAAACCTGCGCCGGCATCAGTCGGGGCCGGCTGGGTCACACCATCGGCGCCTTCACCAGTCTGGGGCGCCCGATCGCCGGCAGCCGGTTTCGCATTGTCGATGACAACAACCAGGTGCTGACCGAAGGGGAAATCGGCAACATTCATGTCGAATCGCCGCAATTGTTCACACGCTATTTTGGTCAGCACGAACAGCCCCCCCGTGTTGGCGACACCGGCTGGTTCGACACCGGTGATGCCGGGTTCATCGCCAATGGCGAACTGTACGTGACCGGGCGCATCAAAGATACGCTGAATGTGCGCGGGGTTACGCTGTTTGCGCACGAGCTGGAAAACACGCTGGCCCGCATTCCCGGTATTGATCCGACCCGGCTGGCCGTCACCCCTTTTCTGCCGGAAGGCGCCACCACAGAAGAAATTGCGGTTTATTTCTCCAGCTACCCCGAGGCAGGTCTGGCCGATGACGCCACGCTGTCGGGGCTGATTGCAGCCATACACGACAGTCTGCGTTCAGCCCACGCTGTGGCGACGCACTATCTGGTGCCGCTGAGCCCAACCGCGTTCCCACTGACCCCCGTAGGCAAAATCATCAAGAAAGAACTGCGCCAGCGCCTGGAACGGGGCGACTATGCCTGCTCGCTGCAACGGGCACACGACCTGGGCAAGATGCAGACACGACGCGCTGCCGGTTCGGCTGACGACGGCAGCACACCCGCAACCGACCCGGCAGCGCCCTGTCTGGCCGCCTTCATCGCCCAACTGCTGGAAGAACCTGCCGTGGGTGCACATGACGACTTCTTCCTGATTGGCGGTGATTCGGTCAGCGCCACACGCCTGGCCGCCGAGCTGTCAGAGTGGTTTTTCACCGATATCCCGGTTGCGGTCATTTTCCAATGCCCGACACCCCATGCTCTGGCAGAGCACCTGCGCCACCAGATTACAGACTCTGAACTCTTCGAAACCGTAGTTGCCCACCTGAACCAGACTCTGGACGGTCCAGCGGGAAGCGCCTGACGTTTTACACACCCATGAAGCGACTTTCTGCCCAGGACCACCACGCGTTAAAAGCCCTTTTACAAAAAAAAGGGCTGTTGGCCAAAACCCCGGCAGAGAACGGGTCTGCAGCAAACGACCAGCCCCCGTTCTGGCCCGTCCAGTCGGCTGTAGAGCGCCTGTGGTTACAAGAGTGCGTCGACGGCGACAGGCGTGTGAATGGGCTGGGGGTCTGGGTACGCTTTGAGCAACCGTACGCGTTGACAAGTATCACGCAGGCCCTGCAAGCCCTGGCCGAGCGCCATGAAACCCTGCGCACCGTTTACGAGACACGTGACGATCAACTGATTGCCCACGTGCAGCCTGCCGCCACGGTGGTGCTGGCTGCGGCTATCGCCACCCCCGACTCCGCTGCTCTGACCGCACTGCTGGACACATCAAGCCCGGGCCTGATGCATGACCACAACTGGCGTATCCACCCCGTTCTCGAAGCATCCGGTCGGTGCATCGGCCTGGTCTGGCTGATGCATCACGCCGTGTGCGACTGGTTCGGTTTGCAGGTATTGGCCCATGAACTGTCGACCTTGCTGCAAGGTGGGGCGCTGCCAGACGATAGCCCCATGCAGCCACGCCGGGTCAGTGTGCTTGAACGGCAACGCCCGGCCAGCCAGACAGACTCGCTGCGCGCCTACTGGAGAACCCGGCTTGAAGGGGCTCCCGAGCGCTTTGCCCCGCCCGTCATGCTGGCGCACACGCCCCCCTTAACCGACGAACCCGCGTGCGACCGCTTCTGCGTCACGATCGAGCCCGATAAAGCGCAGGCCCTGCGCACCCTTTGTCGCCAGCTGAAAACCACGCCCTGGTTTTTCTTGCTAACGGTCTTTGTACGGCTTTTGCAGCGGTTGACACTGAACAATGAGCTGGTCATTGCCACGACCATTGCACACCGCGACCGGCCGGGTACCGCCGGGCTGGCCGGTTGCCTGAGCGACCTGATCCCCTTGCGCTGCGACCCGGCACCCGACGCCCCCTTCATTGACGCCTTGCGTCATATCCAGGCGGCTGTCAGCACCGACATGGCCCATGCCGGCCTGGGGCTGCGTCAAATCATGGACGCCGCACAGCCGCAGCGCCAGCCGGGCAAGGCACCACTGACGCAAATCATGTTCAACATGCTGCCGCCGTTTTCAGCACCCGGCCTCACACTGACACCGGCCCCCTTGCCGGTACCGCGCACCGATCTGGTACTGGAAATCGCAGAACACGATAGCTTCAGTGCGACCATTGAATGCCGTCGCAGCCGCTTCCCCGCCGGGTTGGCCCAAACACTGGCGCATACCTGGCAACACGATATAGACAGTGCTCTGGCGGCAGCCGCACCTGGCATACACCTCGTGACACCGGTTGCATATCCACCCGCGGGCCCAACCCGCACACCCGGTACATTGACGAGCGCTCCGGCAACGCCTGTGATCGCACCAACCGAACCCGCAAGATTGCCGGTCGCCCGTGTCATCGATCTGTTCACACAGCAAGCGCGTCATACCCCCGACGCCACCGCCCTGATCGCGAACGGCCACGCGCTGTCGTACACAGCACTGCTGACGAAGGTTGACCTGCTGGCCAGACAGCTCAATGACCACCCGGCCTTTACAACGGGCTGCCGGGTTGCCATCTGGCTGCCCCGTAGTGTCGAACTGGTCGTGGCGGTGCTGGCCTGTCTGAAGACCGGCGGCGTCATGATGCTGCTCGACCCGGCCCACCCCGAACAACGCCAGCGCCAGATTCTGGCAGCCG
>JBAYOZ010000227.1:0-3410 GCA_041677965.1 Pusillimonas sp. | reverse complement strand
TGGCGGTGATGCAGGCATTTCCGCAGGTTCAGGTCGTTATCGATCCTGTCCGGCAGGCGCAGCAGCAACGGGACGCGTTACGGCGATTGCAGGGTGACGCCGTTGATGATGATTTCGTGCCGTTGGCATTGGCGGCTGCAAACGTACTGGATTTTTCGGAAGGTCGAGTCAGAGCGCTTCACTACACGCAGGGCGTCTTGACCCTGACGCTTGCCGAAGGTTATGTGCCACCCGCCAACGAAGCGGCCCTGGCGCAGTCGGCCTCGGTACGGCAACTGAAGCTTGAACGCGAAGACAGTAAGCCGCATGTGTGGCGTGTGCAGCGACAGGCACCCGGTGAGTCCCTGGGGGTGCGGCCATGAATCGTCCTGTGTCGACGGGGTCAGGCTCATCCTGGCGAGGGGGCCTTGGCATGTTCGTGCAACAGGCCCGTAACGCCTGGCGACAACGAACCCCGCGTGAGCAAACGTTGTTGCGGGGTGCGGCGTTGCTGATTTTCCTGGCCGTATTGTGGACGGTTGGGTTGCGTCCGGCGCTGCAGACTGTACAGCGTGCGCATCAGCAGTTACCGGTTTTACAGGCCGAGACGGCCCAGTTGAGCGCGGTCGTGCTCGAGGCAAAGGCCTTGGGGCGTGGGCGTTCCGGCACGTTGTCGGTATCTGCGACAGAGGCGGCTCTGACGGCCAGTCTGGGTGACGCCGGGCTGGAGCGTGTCAGTGTTTTCAGCCGGGCAGAGGGTTCGGCTGCCGAGGCCGGGCAATGGCAGGTCCAGTTCACGGGTGCGCCGGCCGGGCGGGTGATCGAGTGGGTGGCCCGGTTGCCGCTGGTGGCACAGGTGCAGATTCGCGAGGCTGATCTGGCTCGTAGTGTCATTGATGGCCGCGACCGGCCCGGCCAGCTTGATGGCCGTATTATCGTCGCCATGCCTGTGAAGGTATCCCCGTGATGGGCTGGCGGCGTACGGTGTGGGTGATTGTGCTGGTGGTGGTGGCGTGCGCGGTCGCAATCCGGGTGCTGCCGGCTCGCTGGGTGATGGCATGGATACCCGAGACTTCCCCCGTTATTGTGACGGATGCGTCCGGCACCCTGTGGTCGGCCAGTGCAACGGTTGCGGTGGGTGCCGGTGGTTTGCGGCGCACCTTGCCTGACCCGTTACGATGGCAGCTGGTGTTCGATGGCGGGCCGGTGCTTGATTTGACGCACCCGTGGTTGGGAGGTCCGTTGACATTGTCATTGTCGTGGCAGGGTTTGCGTTTGTCGGGCCAGTCGTTGCAGCTGCCGGCTTTTGCATTGACGACGGCACACGCCATGTTCAATACCCTTGATCCGGGTGGGGATGTCCTGGTCGACTGGCCGGAACTGGTGCTGGGCCCTGCGGGCCTCTCGTCCGATGACGGGGGCCGCTTGCTGTCCGTCAGATGGCGCAATGCGTCGTCGTCGCTGACCCGTGTACAGCCGTTGGGCGATTACACCCTGACCGTCAGGTCAGGTAATGAGCACCGGGGTGTTTTTTTGGCGTTAACGACGCGTGAAGGCCCGCTGGTGATGCAAGGCGAAGGCACCGTATCGCCTTCGGGCCGGGGGCACTTTGATGGCCAGGCCTGGGTTGATGCGTCGGCCAGTGGTGATACCCATGCGGCCCTGACCGGCTTGCTGAATGCCATGGGGCCCCGTTCGGGGCCGGATGGTCACATTATGATGAAAGTACGTTAGTGTCTGCTTACCCTTTTGAAACTGCTGCCATGACCACTTTATTGTTACCTGCCCGATGTCCGTCCCGGCGTTCCGTACGTTCTGGTGCGCGCATGTCTTTGTTGATGCTTGTGGTTGTGCTGGGCGGGTGTGCTGCCACAGATACGCCCCAACACGCTTCAGGAAGCCCGCTTGTTGCGTATACCTCGGTCGGGTCTGAGCCGTCGCAACGGGTCGAACCCTATACCGATTCAGGGCAGCCGCGGCCGCGCGCCTTGACGCCTATCCGCGAGCGTCCGGCGCCTGATGGTGACGACCAGGCGGTCAGGCCGGCAGGGGGGCAGCGCACCACGCTTAATTTCAATGATGCCGAGTTAAACGGGGTCGTACGCGCCCTGGCGCAGTTTACCGGGCAAAATTTTGTGGTTGATCCGCGTGTGCGGGGTCAGTTAACCCTGGTGTCTGAAACGCCGGTCGATGCCGGGACGGCCTATTCGATGTTGCTGGGCGCCTTGCGGATGCAGGGGTTTGCCGTCATTGATGTCGATGGGGTCAAGCGGGTGGTACCCGAGGCCGATGCCAAGCTGCAGGGCGGGCCAGTGGTGTCCGGGCGTCAGGCGGCCACGGGGGGTGAACTGGTCACACGGGTTTTTCCGTTGCGTTACGAAAGCGCAGCGGCGCTGGTGCCGGTTTTGCGGCCCATGGTGGCACCCAATAACACCATTGCGGCCCATGCGGGTAATAACACGCTCGTGATTACCGATTATGCCGATAACCTTGACCGGATTGCCGAGGTCATTTCCCGCGTCGATACGCCGGCGTCCATCAACACAGACGTGATTCCCATTCAGTATGGGGTGGCGCTGGACGTCGCCGCACTGGCCCATCAGATGCTGCACACCAGCGGGCCTGACCAGGTCCAGCAGGTGAGTGTCATCGCCGACCCCCGCAGCAATTCGGTACTGGTGCGGGCCAGCACCCCCGAGCGTCTTAAACTGGCGCGCAATCTGATTCTGCGTATTGATTCTCCCGAGTCGCGTGCCGGCAACTTGCACGTCGTTTATTTGCGCAATGCACAGGCCACCCATTTGGCAGAGGTCTTGCGGGGTGCACTGGGCGGGCAGGGCGGCGCCGGTGCCTCGGCCGACACGGGTGGCTCACTGTCGGGTAGTGGCGCGGATGGAGCCATGGGTTCCGGGGCTTCGCGGCCTGATCTTGCCCAGCAGGCGGGCGGGTCTGCGCCTGGGCTGTTGAACGCGGTGGCGGCTGGTGCAGGCCTGGCCGGTGGCGGTACACCGGGCGCTGATCTCTTGGGCAATGACCGCCGGGCCGTGACGTTTTCGGCCGGCGGGGCAACGGTGCAGGCTGATCCCACCACCAATACCCTGATTATCTCTGCGCCCGACCCGTTGTACCGCAGTCTGCGCGAAGTGATTGACCAGCTTGACCAGCGTCGCGCCCAGGTGCTGATCGAAAGCCTGATTGTGGAAGTCAACGCGGAAGATGCAGCCGAGTTTGGTATTCAGTGGATGGCCGGAGCTGACCGTATCAGCAACGGTGGCACCTCATTCATTGGCGGTTCGAATCTGGGTGGGTCCGGTATCGGTGCCAATCTGGGTGATGCGCGCAGCACCATTGACGCGTTGGGGGCCGGCATGAGCCTGGGCGTGGTCCGGGGGACGGTGGATGTGCTGGGCACCCAGTTGCTGAACCTGAGC
>JBAYOZ010000226.1:0-3413 GCA_041677965.1 Pusillimonas sp. | reverse complement strand
CACGGCTTATACCCAGGTGTCGCGCAGCGTGACGGCCCGGTTCAATACAGGCTTTTCAGGCGTGGATTCGATGCGGTCAGCCACGAAAAAACCCAGCCGTTCAAACTGCCAGATTTTATCCGGTGCCGCCACCGTTCCGGGTTCGAGCCAGCCCTGCACGACCTGGCAGGAGTCTGGGTTGATGGCGTCAAGAAAGTTCTTGTCGCCGGCGTCGGGGTGCGGGTCGGAAAACAGTCGGTCGTACAGGCGAATTTCGGCGGGTACGGCGTGGGCGACGCTGACCCACGTAATGTTGCCCTTGACCTTGACCGAAGAAGCGCCCGGCGTGCCACTTTTGGTGTCGGGCAGGTATTCGGCATGCACTTCAATAATAGTGCCGTTTTCGTCCTTCACGCAGCCGGTGCAGGTAACGATGTAGCCGTATTTCAGGCGCACGGTATTGCCGGGGAACAGACGGAAATATTTCTTGGGTGGTTCTTCGCGGAAATCATCGCGCTCGATCCAGAGCTCGCGGCTGAACGGGAACTCGCGTTGGGCCCCTTCGGGGTTATGCGGGTTCAGCGGGGCGTGGCACAGTTCGGTCTGGCCTTCCGGGTAGTTGGTGATGACCAGCTTGACCGGGTCGAGCACGGCCACGCTGCGGTCGGCAATGGGGTCGAGGTCGTCGCGCAGGGCTTGTTCAAGAATGCTGTAATCAATGCGTGAGTCAGCCTTCGACACCCCCAGCCGCTCGCAGAACAGCCGGATGGCTGCCGGTGTGTAGCCGCGGCGACGTAGCCCGGCCAGTGTGGGCAGGCGGGGGTCATCCCAGCCCTTGACGTGGCCTTCACGTACCAGTTCCAGCAGCTTGCGCTTGCTGGTTACCACGTAACTGAGATTCAGACGGGCAAATTCGTACTGGTGCGGCAGGGGTTCTGCCAGTTCGCCCAGTTCAACCAGACGAGCCAGGATCCAGTCGTAGAACGGACGCTGGTCTTCGAATTCAAGGGTGCAGATGCTGTGCGTGATGCCTTCAAGGGCGTCTTCAACCGGGTGGGCCCAGGTGTACATCGGGTAAATGCACCAGGCATCGCCGGTACGGTGGTGGTGGGCATGACGAATGCGGTACAGCACAGGGTCGCGCATATTCATGTTGGGCGAACCCATATCAATTTTGGCGCGCAGGGCCATGCTGCCATCGGGGTGCTTGCCGTCGCGCATTTCTTCGAGCAGCCGCAATGACTCTTCTGCCGGACGGTCACGCCAGGGTGAGTTCGTGCCTTTGTCTGTCAGGGTGCCGCGTGTAGCCCGCATCTGCTCGGGGCTTTGCTCGTCAACATAGGCGTAGCCCCCTTTGATCAGTGATTGTGCGAAGCCGTACATGGTTTCGAAGTAATCGCTGGCGTAGTACAGGTTCGACTCGCCGTTGTTTTCCCAGTTGAAGCCCAGCCATTTCACCGTGTCGATAATGGCCTGGACGTATTCTGTGTCTTCTTTTTCGGGATTGGTGTCGTCGAAACGCAGGTGGCAGGCCCCCTGGTAAGCTTGCGCCAGACCGAAGTTCAGGCAAATGCTTTTGGCGTGGCCGATGTGCAGATAGCCGTTGGGTTCAGGCGGGAAACGTGTGCGTATTTTTGCGATATCGGGCTCGCCCTGTTGCTGGACTGCGGCCGGGCCAGGCTTGCCTGCCCAGCGTTTTTCGGCAAAGCGGTTGCTGGCCAGATCATTGTCGATAATGGTGCGCAGAAAATTTGATGGGGCAGGAGTGCTGGATTCGGTCGTCATAAACACGGGCGCAAAGGCGCAATGCAAAGGTGCAAGATCAAAAGGGGCATTTTGCCACGTTCCAGACCATTTGCCTGTCGCGCAGTCCGCGGTTAGCATTATGTGGCCTTTATTTCTGGTAAATCATGACGAATTCGCCGCTTTGGCTTTCCCAGGCCCAGTTTTTTTTCAGCCTGGGTTTTCTTGGGTTGTTCCTGCTGACACAAACCGGCCTGGCCTGGGTGCTTGTGTATTTCAAGCTGCGCGGGCGGGGCGGGGTGCAGTCGCGCTATGTCACGGCCTACCGCTTCTGGGTGCGTGTGTTTGCCTTGGCCATCATTATGGTCATGGCTGCGGCGGTGCCTGTCTTTCTTCAGTTCGGCAGTCTTTGGCCGGGGTTAATGGGCAAAATCGGTAATGTTGCCAGCCCGTTGCTGGCGGTTACCCTCCTGACAGTCTTTGTTTTCAAATCCTGTTTTCTCGGGCCTATGCTGTTTGGCCAGCGACGGATGTCGGACACGTCTCATAGCCTGATGGTGATGCTGGTCGCCATGGGCTCAACCCTTGCGCTGCTCTGGGTGCTCGTGTTGTTCGCCTGGTTGCAGGCGCCTGCCGGGGCCGAGCTGGTCGATGGGCAATATCAGGTTTCCGACTGGCGTGCCATTGTGTTTAATCCGGTTTTCTTCGGGTTCGCGGCATTGGCCGGTGTGATTGCGATGCTTACGGCCGGGCTGATGCTCATGGGCGTCACCGCGCGTCAGTCCTTGCATCATGTGATTGATGAAGCTGATCGCAGTGTGTTCAAAACCGGGCTTGTCCTGTCGGTTGCCGGTTCGGTGGCCCTGCTTGTCGTGCTGGTGGTTTATGGCGTTCAGGTGGCCGGGCATCAACCGGCCAAAGCCGCTGCAACAGCGGCGTATTGGGTGTCGGGTTCATCGCCTGACCTGACCTTGTTTGCACTTCCCAGCACCGATCAGGCCGGCAATCAGGCAGCGGTTTCGTTACCAGGGCTGGCGCGGCCTTTCCTGGGTACTGACGATATCGGTGCGGCCATGGGGCTTGACCGGTTTGCGGGGATGCACCCGCCGGTTGCCCTTACGTTCTGGTCCTGGCGGCTTCTTGTGCTGCTGGCCGTCGCGGTGTTCTTTCTCAGCTGGATGACGTTGCTGTATTTGCGCGGTCGTGCCTGGGAACTCCTGGCGTTGCCCCAAGGGTGGCGAAAGTTGCTGTCGTTCTGTCAGTATGCCGGTTGGGTGCTGCTGGGGGTTGCGCTGGTGCATATCTGGTACGGGCAATTGCCGTGGGTTGTGCATGGTGCCATTACGCTGGCCGAAGTCGCCGCCGAGCACTCCTCTGATGTGTTGTTTGCCGGGTTGCTGGCACAGGTCATGGTTTCGGTGCTTTTGATGGCGGGGTTCATCCAGTTATTGAATTATTCGGTGCGCTATGGGGTTGTTCCGGTGGCGCGTCGCAGGGGGCGGGCATGATTGATACCCTGGTAGCCCTGCTGGGCATACAGGCCGAAGATCCGGCCTTCTGGATGCCGCTGGTGTTCATGGGCCTTCTGTACGCCGTCATTGTGGCGGGTACTGTGCTTGATGGATTCGACATTGGTGTGGGGTGTCTGGTGCCGTTTGCCTCGCCCGAGCTGCGCTTGCGCATGCTGGCGT
>JBAYOZ010000225.1:0-3420 GCA_041677965.1 Pusillimonas sp. | reverse complement strand
CTGCTGGCCATCGCCCTGGGTGTCGTGATTGCGTTCTACCTGACCCGCAGCATCATGCGGCAACTGGGGGCTGAACCCGCCGATGCCGTTGCGGTAACCCACCGCATTGCCGGCGGTGACCTGGCCGTTGTCATCGATAACGAAGCCCGTTATCCGGGCAGTCTCATTCAGGCTATCAGCGCCATGCAAAAAGACCTGGCCTCCATCGTCACACAGGTCAGGGCCAGTGCCGAATCCATCTCTACCGCCACTCGAGAAATCGCCGCCGGCAACGAAGACCTGTCATCCCGCACCGATGAACAAGCCAGTTCTTTGCAGGAAACTGCCGCGTCAATGGAACAGCTGACCTCTACGGTCAAACAAAACAGTGATAATGCGGCCCATGCCAACCAACTGGCCAGCACGGCATCGACTGTAGCAACACGGGGCGGTGACCTGGTCCAGGAGGTCGTCGACATGATGAACGCCATGAACCAGACCGCAACAAAAGTGGGGGAAATCATTGGCGTTATCGACAGCATTGCTTTCCAGACCAACATCCTGGCGCTGAATGCCGCCGTGGAAGCCGCCCGAGCCGGTGAACAAGGCCGGGGGTTTGCTGTCGTGGCCAGCGAAGTGCGGGCGCTTGCCCAGCGCTCTGCAACCGCTGCCAAGGAAATCAAGACCCTGATTGGCGAGTCCGTTCAGCAAGCCGGAGCCGGGGCCAGTCTGGCCGGAGACGCTGGCCACACCATGCAGGAAATTGTTGAAAGCATCAAACGCGTTGCTGCCATCGTCAGCGAAATTTCGATGGCCAGCCATGAGCAAACGACAGGTATCGAGCAAGTTAATCTGGCCATCTCGCAAATGGACGAGGTCACCCAGCAAAACGCCGCTCTGGTCGAAGAAGCCGCTGCAGCCTCTGTTGCCCTGAAAGAGCAAGCCAACGAACTGGCCCGCATCATGGCCGTGTTCCGACTGGACAGCAACGAGCAGCATAACCAGGCGCGTCAAGGTATGGTTTTACAACTGGCGGCAAGCCAGTAAACCGACGATAAGCCTGATTTTCGTTGCGCCAAAAGCGAAACATCATAGGGGGGCTTCTCCCCCTCCGTCACACCCCCCGTCGTTGCAACGCCAACCCGCCCAGCATCAATCCCAGACTGATGACTATGGCAACGGTTGCCATTGCCATACCCTGCCCGATCGACCCTTGCTCGAACTGACGCCAGATAAAAATGGAAACCGTTTGCACGCCGGCGGGGGCCAGCAGCAATGACGTCACCAGTTCGCGTGACGCCACGGCAAACACCATCAGCATTGCGGCAATCAGGCTGGGCAATGACAAGGGCAGCGACACATGCCATAACGTTCGCAACAACGACGCCCCATGCACACGCGCTGCAGCCTCAAGACTGTCACTGATCTGCCGGAAGGCGGCGCCCACATAACGCACCGGATACGGCAACAACAGACAGGTGTACGACAGCAGCAAAATCAGCCACGTGCCATAGGGCGTGACCGGCCAGAAGGGTTGGTTCCAGGCCAGAATCAGGCCAACGCCAACCACCACACCCGGCAACGCGGCAGGCAACAATGAACAGGCATCAATCAGACCCGCGCCAGGGACTCGGCCTTTAGTCACCGACCACGCCGCCAGAAAACCAACGCCCCCTGCCAGCACCGCCGTTGCAGCCGCCAGGGAAACACTGGTACCCAATGCCTGAAGCGCCTCATTACTCATATCAAAAAGCGCCGCAAAATTACCCAGCGACAGGTTGCTGATTGACAAGCCCCCTGACACCGTGCCTGACAACGAGGCAGCCAGCATCGAGGCAATCGGCCAGCCAACGGCAACCAAAGCCGTCAAACCAAAAAACAGCATCACCGGTACATACCAGAGCCCCAATGCCGCCTGATGACTGGCCGCGGCCTTGCCTGTCGTGGTTTCATAATCACGCCCGGCCACCAAGGCGCGTTGGGTCAGGTACGCCGTCATGGCCAGACACACCAGCACCAGCGACAACAAGGCCGCCCCAGGCGGGTCAATCGGCCAGTCGGCCAGACGGCGCTCAATGGCGGTTGTCAGCATGCTGACCCCGGCTTGCGACCCTAACGCGGCCGGTACACCGTACTCCTCAATGGCCAGCGTAAACGCCAGCAACAAACTAGCGGCCACGGCCGGTAGCGCCAGTGGCAACGTAACCTGTACAAATGCCCGCCAGGGTGATGCACCAAAAACCCGTGCAGCCTCGGCCAGACGCGTACCCGCCGCCATCATGCTGCGCGATACCGCAAAGTAGACAATGGGGAATGCGCTCAAGCCCATGACCAGAATCATGCCGGTTCGGGAAAACAACAGCGCACCCAGATTGAAGCCAAACAACTGTTGGGTGTAACCTCCGGGTTGCAAGGCCAAGATCCACGACAGTGCTGCAATGTAGGGGGGAAGCAAGAACGGGATCAGGAACAGCAAATCCCACACCCCTGCCAGAGGCAACTGGAACTGGGCGCGCAATGCCCCCAACGGTATGCCAAGGCACGCCGCCACCAGGGCTACCCCGATGCCGGTCACCACAGTGCTACCGATCAATGTCAGCGTGGCGGGGTCGGAAAAAGTTGAGATAACAGCCCCGAATGGTTGCTGGAAAGAACCAGCCCCCAATTCAGGGAAGATCGCTTGCAGCACAACGAAGCCCATCGGTAAAACGACGAGCATACCCAGCGCCGCCAGCGTAACGAAGGCGATGACAGAAGCAGATTTCATGGGAAATCGCAGCCGGGGCAACCCCGACTGCTATAGGTTAGTGCCGGCTGAAAAGAGTATTGAAACGCTGCAAGGCCTCGCCTCGTGCGGCACCGGAACCATCCTGGTCTTGCGGCAGTACATTCAGTTCCTTGAACAAGGGACGACGCGAACCGACATCGCTGCGTGCCGGCATCAACCAGGCATTGGTAACCGCTGCCTGGCCGGCCTCTGAAAGCACGTAGTCGATAAATCGACGAGCTTCATCCTGATGTTTGGAGGATTTGAAAATCATCATCGGACGCGGTGCAATGACCGTCCCGCTGGCCGGAAAAATGACCTTGACACTTTCACCCTTGGCAATACTGGTGTAAGTGACATAATCAACGCCACCAAACACAGCCGCCTTGGCCCCTTGCAGCACTGGCGTCAGGGCTTGGGCATTAGGGCCCGATACCACCATGCCGTTATCGCGCAACTGGCCCAGCAATGCCCAGGCCTCTTTCGGGTTGCTATGCTGCAACCCCAACTGGCAATCGAGCGTGGCGCCCGAAAGTGCGGGGTCAGGCATGGTCACCTTGTCGCGAAATGCCGGGTCGATCAGGTCGGCCCAATCTTTGGGTTCTGGCGTTCCACTGTTGGTGTTCCAGACAATACCCAGGGCGGCAATCCCTTGGGCAATATCGTTGTCGGCT
>JBAYOZ010000224.1:0-3440 GCA_041677965.1 Pusillimonas sp. | reverse complement strand
TTACGGAATGTGCGCCGATGCGTCTGAGCCATGCCCAGGCACCACTGCGGCTTGGTCGCCAGATTCAAAAGATTGCGCAGCGTGGGTTTGGGCGGTGCAGTCAGCCCATTCTTGATGTCCTTGTGGCGCTGGCCCATCACCTGCAAGTCCAGCGTCACCACCAACGCAGAACACTGCGCTGCCTGTGCACGCTGGATCAGACTTTTCATGAAGTCTTTATCGCGCATGACATACAGCTGAAACCAGAACGGAGCCTGGGTGAACCCGGCGACATCCTCGATCGAACAAATGCTCATGGTAGACAGGGTGAACGGTACGCCAAAACGATGCGCCGCGCGCGCTGCCAGCATTTCACCGTTGGCATGCACCATGCCCGTGAGGCCGGTCGGGGCAATCGCCACCGGCATGGCCACGTCTTGCCCCAGTAGCGTTGTCCGAAGCGAACGATGCTCGATATCGACCGCAACGCGCTGGCGAAACTGCAAACGCTGAAAGTCAGCTTCGTTGGCGCGCAGTGTGCTTTCGGTCCAGGACCCCGACGCCACATAATCGTAAAACATGCTGGGTACACGCCGCTTCGCGGCACGGTGCAAATCTTCCACACACGTCAGTTTCGACAAATCAGCCACGACAGTTCTCCTGGATGCGATGTACGCCCTGCCCTGCGATAACACCGCAAGGCCACATGACGCGTCAGCAAAACGCACCCGCGTTAAATGAGGTAAATAATGAATCAAGGTGCAATTATAGGAAGGCCGTGTCTTTTACGCGGGCAAATCACGTGAAACCAACGTGTTCTGTTGAATGATGACCTGCCCTGTTTGTTAAGGGAACCTCTTCTTTTACATGGCGGCCGACTTGTTTTTCACATTGTGGTGGCACTTTTCATATTTTCCGTGTTATAGTTGCGGCCTTCGCGAAACAACGTCGATGTAAAAAACCTGCCGCACAACGGTTAGGGGTCCAGAAAAAACAAAATTTTTTCAGGCCTACATGACACACAGAAAAAGTTGTGTTATAGTTTCGCTTCTTTACAGCGGCTGTAGCTCAGTTGGATAGAGTACTTGGCTACGAACCAAGGGGTCGTGGGTTCGAATCCTGCCAGCCGCGCCAGAATACAGGGGCTTCCGAAAAACTTCGGAAGCCCCTTTTGGTTTTTAAGGTTTCATGACCATACAAATCGATACTTCTAAGCCAACGATTAGAAGCAGACCATCGACCCACGTACCTAAGGCAAACGATCTTTCAGCTTTCGCATCAGCTCAGGTACAGTCTTAAGCTGCATTTTCCGCAAAATATTGGCCCGGTGAACATCCACTGTCTTGGGACTCAGCTCAAGCAAGCGCGCGGCCTCTTTGCTGGTGTAGCCTTTCAGTAAGGCTTCCAGGACCTCTGCTTCCCTTGCAGACAACAACCCCAGTAAATGCTGTATGTGCGCTCGATGGCTATTCTGACTGAATCGCTCAAGGGCCTCTCGCAATAAACGATTGGACACATCCAGAAACTCTTGCGGATTGAACGGTTTTTGCAAAAAATCCAGCGCACCGTGCCGTATGGCAGTTACCGCCGCCGGCACATCGCCATGAGCTGACAGAAAGACAATCGGCACATCGAGCCCCATCGACAACAAACGCTGCTGCACTTCCAGACCGCTGACCTCAGGCATGCGCAAATCGACCACTCCACACACTGGACCGGTGGCCGCCTGTACGGCCTCGATAAACGCATCAGGGTGCTGAAATGCCTCGCAATTGATCTTGACCGACTCAAGCAACCAGACCAGAGCCTCGGTCACTTCCTTTTCATCGTCGAGTAGAAAAATGCGTGCGTTCAGGCTCATGCGGATATCAACCGTGGAAGGGTGACACGAAACTTCGCGCCGTTCTCTTCGTTTGAAAAACGTAATGAACCTCCACCGGACTCCACAATATTGCGGCAGATTTTCAGGCCCATACCTAACCCGGATGATTTGGTCGTGAAATACGGATCAAATAATTTTTCCACAAGCTCAGGCGAGACTCCAGGGCCATGATCACGAACCTCGATAAAAACCTGCTTATCAGAAACTGCGCCAATCGAAACGGCAAGCCGGCGCACCGGAACGGGAAAATCGGCCATGGCTTCAAGGGCATTCACAACAAGGTTGACAATCACCTGTTGCAACTCGACGTCATTAGCATAAACATGCAAGGGCTCATCGGCCACAAACACATCAAGCTGGGCCTCATTCAACTTCAAATGCATGGCCAGCAGCCCCAACGTGTGATCAAGTACCGTTCTCAGATCAAGCACCTTCTGATCAACCTTCCTGCGCGAAACAAACCCCCTGACATTACCAATGATTTTGCTGGCATTATCGAGGTGCAAAGCGATTTTATCGATCGCTTCAAGCAACTCGGGCTTATCCTTTAATTCAGCGCCCAGCCGGTGCCTGATCCCGCTGATATAGCTTTGACACGCATTCAAAGGCTGGCCCAATTCGTGGGCCATGGCCGATGCGATCTGCCCCGTCAGGGACAACCGTGCGGCATGTGCCAGATGTTGCTGCTGTTCATGTTCGCGTTCGCGCGCACGTTTGATTTCAGTGACATCTTCAAAGGTAAAAATCGCACCCAGCTCATGGCCCACCAAGGCCGTGGCAATCATGGAAAGTTCACGCAAGGTGCCTGAGTTCGAACGCCAAACCAGCGCACTTCGATAAATTTTCCGGCGCTCGGACGGGCTGTGCTGCTGCACGAACTTCGCCAGGGAAATTGTGGTGCCGTCTGGCTGCAGCACACGTGACGAGTCGTTCAACAAATGCATAAGTTCAATGCGCGACCGGGCCGCAGCCAGATTCTGTGTCGCTTGATTGATTTCAACAATCTCACCCTGGCGACTTGTAACCAGCACTCCAACCGGCAAGTGACGAAAAAGCGCCCGGTATTTTTCGCGACTGGCCACCAGATCAAACTGCAAGGCCTGACGACGCTCGACCTCGAGACGCAGCGCCTGGTTGGTGCGCCTGAGATTCAGGGTGCGACGCTCGATGATCTGCTCAAGCCTTTGGTTGGTGCGCTTCAGGGCATCAACCGCGTTTCTTTGTTCTGTAACGTCTTGAACCACCCACACCGACGCCTCGCTTGACGAAGCGGTATGTAACCGCTGGGCCGACATGAGGCACCAGATCAACGAACCATCTTTTCTGACCAGCGGCCTTTCGATCGTAAAGTCGTCGTTATCGGCTCGCCGATCGTAGCGCCGCAAGACTTCGTCATAGTCGTCCTGGCAAGGGTACAGGAACCGGGCTGTCTTGCCGCGAAAGTCACCTGGAAAATAGCCAAAAATGGAATGCATGCGTTCATTAGACCAAACGAAACGCCAGTCAACCATGTAACTGATGCCGACAATCGTGCTGCTTAACAGCTTCTCGTAGGGGATGGCCTCGCCAAGGAGGGACA
>JBAYOZ010000223.1:0-3451 GCA_041677965.1 Pusillimonas sp. | reverse complement strand
CAGATCTGCAGCCAGGCCCTGAGCCTGCTCGACCAGCTCACCGTCTGACTCGAGACTGGCAAAACGCAAAATCTGCACACCTGACTGACGCACCCCCAGAAACTCACCCGGTCCACGCAATTCGAGGTCACGCCGGGCAATTTCGAAACCATCCGACGTTTCGTACATGGCACGCAAGCGTTGACGGGCAATGGCGGACAACGGGTTCTGATACAGGAGTACACAAACCGACTGGGCCACGCCACGCCCTACCCTGCCGCGCAGCTGATGAAGCTGGGCCAGACCAAAGCGCTCGGCATGTTCAATGACCATCAACGAGGCATTAGGCACATCGACACCCACTTCAATGACAGTGGTCGCTACCAGTACCTGGACCTTGCCCTCACGGAAATCGGCCATGACCTGGGCCTTTTCCGCTGGTTTCATTCGGCCATGTACCAGCCCGACAGTCATTGTCTGAAGCGTCTGCGACAACTGCTGGTGCGTGTCTACGGCAGTCTGCAACTGCAAGGCTTCACTTTCCTCGACCAGCGGGCACACCCAATACACCTGGCGACCCTTGGCGACTTCGGTTGCAATGTGGGCCATCAGCTCGGTACGCCGGGTATCGGCCAGCAGCTTGGTCAAAACCTGCTGGCGACCTGGTGGCAGCTCATCAATAATGGATACATCAAGGTCAGCAAAAAACGTCATGGCCAGCGTGCGGGGAATGGGGGTAGCGCTCATGTTGAGCTGGTGCGGAATGACTGTACCGGAACTGTCGGTTTCTTCACCTTTGCGACTTAGCTCAAGACGCTGGCCCACGCCGAAACGATGTTGCTCGTCAAGCACGATAAGGCCAAGGTTGGCAAACTCGACCTTGTCCTGAATAAGGGCCTGGGTTCCGACGACAAGCTGGGCCTGACCGCTGGAAATAGCCTCAAGGGCCTCACGTCGTTTTTTTAATGTCAGGCTACCGGTCAGCCATACGGTAGTTATACCCAGCGGCTCGAGCCAGCTGAGCATTTTCTGCAAATGCTGTTCGGCCAGGATTTCGGTTGGCGCCATGATGGCGACCTGGGCACCTGACCCGATGGCATGCGCCGCCGCGATGGCGGCAACCACCGTTTTGCCGCTGCCGACATCGCCTTGCAACAGGCGATGCATGGGAAAATCACGTTGCAAATCACGCAAAATTTCATCAACGACCCGTTGCTGTGCTGCCGTCAAGCCAAAGGGCAACCGGGCATACAAGGCCGTCAGCAAGGCCTCGTTTGATGGTTTCAATACCGGTGCTTTCTGTGACAGGCGCTGCGCCCGGGCCCGGGCAAGCGACAGTTGCTGCGCCAGCAGCTCATCAAACTTGATACGTCGCCATGCCGGGTGTTCGCGCTCGAGTAAATCGTTCGCAGAAACGTCAGGCGGCGGGTGATGCAAGGCACGTATTGCCTTGGCGAACGGGATCAACCCCAGGCTGTCGCGAAGGTCATCCGGCAGGGTATCTGACAAATCGGCCACCTCAAGGGCACGATCGATCAGCTTGCGCAATGCGGGTTGCGTCAGCCCTTCTGTCGTCGGGTATACCGGCGTCAATGCCGCCGCAAGAGGCCCGCCGGCCGAAGTGATTTTAGGGTGAACGATTTCGGGCCCGGAAAAACCCGAACGAACCTCGCCGCGTACCCGTACCAGACGACCCTTGGCGACCTGCTTTTGCTGGTTCGGATAAAAATGCAGCCACCGCAATGACAGCCGCCCGGTTTCATCGCCAACCATCGCCACCAACTGGCGACGTGGCCGCAATTGCACTTCGTTGTGCAATACAACGCCTTCCACCTGAACGCTTTGCCCTGGCAGCGCCGAACCAATGGGTATCAGACGGGTTTCATCTTCATAGCGTATGGGCAGGTGAACGACGCAATCTTGGGGCGAGTGCAAACCCAGACGCAGCAAACGCCTTTCGGTGGCCGATGACGAACCCGGCTTCGACACGCTGCCCTGCCCCATCTGTGTCAGATGACGATAATGGCTTCGACCTCGAATTGCGCACCCTTGGGCAGGCTGGCAACACCCACTGTAGAGCGTGCCGGGAACGGCTGCGGAATAATGTCGGACATGATGGCGTTGGCACTGGCAAACTTTGACATGTCAGTCAGGTAAAGCGTCAGTTTGACGATGGAGGCCAACGACCCGCCTGAGGCTTCAATAACCGCCTGCATATTGGCGAAGGCCTGACGAACCTGGCCTTCGAAATTTTCGGAAACCAGTTCGCCGGTACCCGGTTCGAGACCAATTTGCCCGGAAAGGTAAACGGTCTTGCCAGCGTCGGTGGCAATGGCTTGTGAATAGGGGCCCACAGCGGCGGGCGCGGCGTCAGTTTGAACAACGTGTTTTGCCATGATGTGTCTCGGATAGTTCAACAAGTAACTATCGAAGTGTATACATCTATAGACAAAATTAACAGCCCCCGCCTTCTGTCAGCAGGAACCCCCTTTATTTTTCAACAAAAGCGCGCTCGATGACATAATCGCCAGGTTCGCCGACCCCCGGCGAGACGACAAAACCATGGTTGTCTAGAATCTTGCACATATCTTCAAGCAGCGCAGGACTGCCGCACAACATGGCGCGGTCAGTTTCGGGATTGAGCGGTGGCAAGCCAATATCGGCGCACAGCTTTCCGTTTTCAATCAGGTCTGTCACCCGCCCGGTATTGCGGAAAGGTTCGCGGGTAACCGTCGGGTAATACACAAGCTTTTCACGGATGACGTCACCAAAAAACTCATTGTCAGGCAATTCGTTCTGGATGAAATCAGAGTAAGCCAATTCGCTGACATAACGAACTCCATGCACCAGTACAACCTTGTCAAAACGGTCGTAAACATCAGGATCTTTGATAATGCTCATGAACGGTGCCAGCCCCGTGCCGGTACCGAACAGAAACAGGTTCTTGCCTGGCTTGAGATCATCAACCACCAGCGTGCCGACCGGTTTGCGACTGACCAGGATTTCGTCACCCACCTTCAGGTGCTGCAACCGTGACGTGAGCGGGCCGTTTGGTACCTTGATGCTGAGGAATTCGAGATTTTCTTCGTAATTGGCGCTGGCAATGCTGTAGGCGCGCATGAGCGGCTTGCCTTCGACTTCCAGGCCAATCATGACGAAGTGCCCGTTATGGAACCGCAATGCCGCGTCTCGAGTGGTGGTGAACGAGAACAAGGTGTCGTTCCAGTGGTGGACGCTGAGGACTTTTTCTGAATTGAAGGCAGCCATGGTGTATGTGCTCGATTAATTAAACGTACAGGCTTAAATTTAAAAAAACATGAAGCTAGATAATGCTGTCAATTTTATGAAATACATTTATTTTTAACAAGGCCTTATGCTTATTACCAACAGGTATTGGACCTTGTCTTTAATACTATAAATAAAGTGTACACACTGTTTCTATGCTGGTAAACCCCATTATATGCTAAGCTTG
>JBAYOZ010000222.1:0-3559 GCA_041677965.1 Pusillimonas sp. | reverse complement strand
TAATGCGCAGCCCCGTGTAACCAGACACACTCAATCCCGTGAAAACGGACGGCCCTGAAAATCAACGGTAACCAGATTGCCATCAAGCACGCCCATACCGGGTGAATTGGCAGGCATTCCCGGCGCCGCACCCCTTTGACTGAAGGATCAGTCAGCATCTTGCGAACCGCATTGGCGGGCACATGGCCTTCGATGACCTGCCCCGTATCCGAAACGACGGCGGTATGACAAGACCCCAACGCAGGCGGCACGCCCAGCCGAGCCTTGTGTGAGGCCATATCCGTCGTTTTAATGGCCGTGACGCTGAAGCCCGACGACTCCATGTGCTGCACCCACCCGCTACAGCACCCGCAATTCGGATCCTGATAAACCGTCAGGTGCCCATGTTCCGGGCTGGCAACAACCGGGCTGATAATCAGCGATGACAAAAGAGCGACCCAGACGTTTTTCATGCTTTTCCTCGCAACCGTTGAAACTTGGAACCGTATCGTAGCACCCTGGCAAACCGCGCTTACAGGCACACAGAGCATCTGCGGTACTAATGGGCCGCCACATCCGCTTACGTATTGCCTGCAACGATATTGACGCTGAACGCAATCACGACCACGTTAAAGAAAAAGGCAATCATCGCATGAGCCAGCGCCACAGCGTGCGGCCCATTCCTCAACCCGGCGGACGGCGACGCTGCCAGAATGCCTGTTCTGCCCATCGCGGCTGCGTCTGATAATAATAGTCATGGTGCGATACATAGCTTTGCCACAACTGCTGCTGCTGCGTAACGTATTGCCCGATGTAATGATTATCTTGACCCAGTTCACTGCCGGCAACCTGGCCGTCAGACAGCGCATAATGGATCAGATGGCCGGCATGGCTACCCGTGCGTAGCGCTTTATCAATCCCCTGGGACGACAACGGGTCGTAGGCCTGGGCAGCATCCCCCACGGCCATCCAGGCATCACCACAAAAAGAAACCAATCGCTGGCTATGGGCCGCAGCGCCACGAATCGCACCCGAAGGGCGATAGCCCAGACGACCGAGCAATGGCCTGATATGCACCGAATTGCCCAACAACTGCTGAAAACCGTCGGGGCTGGCCGCCAGCTTCGCCTGTGGCAAATCTTTATCGGTATGGAAAACCACCAGCCGCCGGGCAGCTCCCCCTTGCACCTCGGGCAACCGATTGGTATACCACCACCCGTGTGGCCCGGCTTCGATCCGGGTGTACGGGTCGTCATCAGGCTCGGACGTTTCAAACCATTGCGCATAAGCGAACAGCATGTCATTTGTCTCAAGCATCGAACCGCCCAATGCCCTGGCAACGACGGCGCGCCGACCCGAGCAATCAACCAGATAACGCGTGTGCTGCGCAGCAACCCCCGAACCAAACTCCAGTTGCCAATTAAACGCCGTATCTGCAAGCCGGGAGCAGGACTCAAAACGCAAGCCCCTGTGCAGAATAGCGCCGGCAGCAACCGCTTTTGTGCGCAACGCTTCATCGAATGCGACGCGATCAACACATAAACCGAAGCCCGTTTGCGTGAAGAAAAAATCAGTGGTTTGCACCTGTTCGGTGCCCCAGACAGAAACGTTACCTGCAGTCCGGAATACCCCGCAACGGCCCTCTTCAGACGCCTCGATATTGCCCAGAAAATGCTTCACCAAACCCACACACACCGGCGGCAACGATTCACCCAGCTTGGGTCTGGACGCACCCTGATCGTCGACCAGAAGGACACGCCGGCCAAACCTGGCCAGCGTTATTGCGGTTGCCGACCCCGCCGGCCCGCCACCCACGACAACAACGTCCCAGAACGTCTCGGTGCCTTTATCGAATGACGCTACCAACGCCGTCAGTTCCCTTTTACAGGGGGCCGGTTCAATGACGGATCGCGTTCTTGCTCAACGAACACAACAGACCCGTTATCTTTCAGGAAATCACCCTCGGGGGTTTTGATCGGCAGCACCATCCCCAGTTTCGGCCAGGCATCAGCCATCTGTTCGTACCCGTCGGTAGACGACAGCGGCTCACCTTCGGCGTCATAACCCCTGAACCACTCTTTATAGGTTCGCGTCTTTGTGTTGGCATCGTAATCAAAGACAATTTCAGGGCGCTGTGTCGGCCACCAGGCCTCGTTGCACGACCAGAAGTCACCTTGCCACGGGCTGGACATATAGGCTGACAGCGCACCAGGCTCGACATCTTTTCCAACCCGGAAAGCTTCGGCGAAAAACTCCCGATAAATGATGAGGTACGGAAACTCGATACCCGGGTGAAAACCACCACCAATAGTCGGCTCAAGGGCCGCGCTATCAAGGGCATGCGGCTGATCGCTAAGCGGCAGCTTTTCAAGCGGTGCAGGCTTTTGCAGTGTTCCCACCTCAAAATCCCCCTCGGCCCAGTTTTTCAGGTGGTTCAATTGCCAGTCTGTCAGGCTCAGGAACTGGTCCGGCAAGCTCAGACCCAGTTGCTTGTTCTGCAAAGGTTTGCCACCCGTACCCCACAATTTGGGCATCAGGGTATCGACCTCGGCGCGTTTGAACTCGTCATTTTTCCAGCTGGTCGGACGCTGGGGCGGTGGCGGCATCAGCGAATCAACCAATCGCCCGCGTTGCCCGGGCGCATGCCGCATGAGACGATAGATGGTTTGCCTGACCGGCTTCATGCCTTCAGCCGGATCGCTAAGCAAGGCCAGGTAGCCGGGGCTGAGCAAATTGCCGGACTGGGCAGGGCCATGCCCCTTGTTCTTGGCTTCTGGCAAGACACCCGCTGCTTCGGCACTGACCCACCCGTAATGCACGGCATTGGAAAATATCGGATAGATATCCCGGTAAAAATTGGTTTTCTTGCCGGCATTGGGGTAGGCTTCCGGGAAGGCCTCGTACACCCGATCACGGATGGATACCACGTGGTACATATGCGGCGCATATTTTGGTGGCGCGGTAATGATCCAAGCACCCGCGCTGGGGTTGCGAGCCCCCTCATCGGCTTCCGACGTGACGTTATCACGCGTGCTTAACACCGTGCCATCACTCAATGTTACGGTGACGTCAATTTCGCCACCACAGGTGTCATCCCACCACCCCGGCACATTGAAATACGCAAACTGGTTGGTCAGCGGATTTTTACCGTTTTCCGGGCCATTCGGCGGCTCAACGGTTTCACTGGGGTTTGAGAGCACAACCCGGGGCGTCGTCACGCAATCGCCCTTGCCCGGTGCGGGTATAAAGAGCAGGCGATTCTGGGCATCGAGCCGTAACTGCCCCAACTCGATATCCTTGGCAGCCGTGTACGTTACTTCTACCTCTTGGGAAGGATCTTTTGGGGTGAACCCCTCAAACCGCAACGCGCCTGGAAGCACCCCTTTTTCAATGCCGGTGAAGACGTCCCCCTTCATTACTACCGGCGCTGTCTGGCCAGACGTAATGGTGTGAACACCCGGATCAATAATCAGCTGCGTACGTTCAATGGGTTTTTTTCCGGGTTGAATCTATGGATTGCGCAACGCGTCCGGATCAAACAGATAAGCACCCTGAAAGGCATAGTTCGCCGCTTTCATGT
>JBAYOZ010000221.1:0-3560 GCA_041677965.1 Pusillimonas sp. | reverse complement strand
GCGCCACTCCGCTGAGACTGATGACCTGCAATAGCGCCGCCAATACCAGCCCGGGCCACCGATGCAGAATGCGAATCATGAATGAATCTCTCGTTCGAAATCAGGGGCTGTAAGTGAAACCGGCTACATACTGCTTGCCGCTGACCGATTGACCGGCGCCCGCTTTGGTCAACGGAACCGAAATTTCGCGAGGGCTATCCCGCATATCTTCGGCCGCGGCATCAATATTGATCTTGTAGCCGGCGTCGAACAGTGCGTCCTCAAGCTCGACAGACACTTTGAGTGTCTTGCCGGCACCAACACTGGCCCCTGTCAGCCCGTTGACCTGTGCGGCACTGCCGCCTGTTGCCCGATACCAGTCAGTCAGATGCTTGTAGTACTTTGATTTCTTTCCTGCCACCCACAGCGTACGCACATAGGCACCGGATGCGTCAGTCAGATAAACCGCCAGATAGGCACCATCGCCCCCGTAGTTCTTTAGCGTTGTGGTGACGGCCACCGGGCGCGCCATGGCGATGCCGGGCAGGGCCAGAGCGGTAGAGAGCGCGATAATCGCAAAATTACGTTTCATGTTGAGTTTCCTGTTGAGACTCAAGCATATGCCCCGAAAAATGAACGCCACATGAATACTGAGACTACGATCAAGTTTTGTATCCGCTGACGTAACACTGAAAAAATCTGGAAACAGGTTTTGAAGTAGTATTTTTGGCAAGTCCAGAACGCTCAGTGCCACGGCAATTCATAGCATTTAACTATCAATAAGATCTGAACAATCAATTTCATAAAGTCAACAAAGTGCGTGACAATGAATCCACCTCACAACAACAGCAAGGAGCACAGCATGGAATCCACACAAAACTCTTCCGGCCAATGCCCGGTCATGCACGGTGGTGCAACGTCTGCCGGCCAGACTCAAATGGCCTGGTGGCCAGAATCGCTGAATCTTGACATCCTGCACCAGCACGACAGCAAGACAAACCCGCTGCAAGATGTCAACTACCGTGAAGCCGTCAAAACGCTGGACGTCGACGCCCTTAAAAAAGACCTGGCTGAACTGATGACCAGCAGCCAGCCCTGGTGGCCGGCTGACTGGGGTCACTACGGTGGCCTGATGATCCGCATGGCCTGGCACGCCGCGGGCACCTACCGTATTGCCGACGGTCGTGGTGGTGCCGGCACGGGGAACCAACGCTTTGCGCCCCTGAACTCATGGCCCGACAACGGCAACCTGGACAAGGCACGTCGCCTGCTGTGGCCCATCAAAAAGAAATACGGCAACAAGCTCAGCTGGGCAGATCTGATCGTGCTGGCCGGTAACGTTGCCTACGAATCCATGGGTTTCAAGACCTTTGGTTTTGCCTTCGGCCGAGAAGACATCTGGCATCCCGAAAAAGACATTTACTGGGGCTCCGAGAAAGAATGGCTGGCCAAGAGTGGTGGCGAAGGCAGCCGCTACAGCGGCGAGCGCGACCTTGAAAACCCGCTGGCTGCGGTAATGATGGGCCTGATCTACGTCAATCCGGAAGGCGTTGACGGCAACCCCGACCCATTGAAAACAGCCCACGACATGCGTGTAACGTTTGCCCGCATGGCCATGAACGACGAAGAAACCGTTGCACTGACCGCAGGTGGCCATACCGTCGGCAAGGCCCACGGCAATGGCAATGCAGCCAATCTTGGGCCGGCCCCCGAAGGCACCGACGTTGAAGAACAAGGCCTGGGTTGGATGAACCACAAAACCCGGGGTATCGGACGTGATACAGTGACCAGTGGTGTCGAAGGCGCCTGGACAACCAACCCCACACAATGGGACAACGGCTTTTTCCAGATGCTGCTCAAACACGACTGGGAGCTGACCAAGAGCCCCGCCGGTGCCTGGCAATGGAAGCCGGTCAGCATCAAGGAAGAAGACATGCCGGCCGACGTCGAAGACCCGTCGATCCGCTGCATGCCCATGATGACCGATGCCGACATGGCCCTGAAAATGGACCCGGAATATCGCAAGATTTCCGAGCGTTTTGCGGCCGACCAAGCCTACTTTGAAGACGTTTTCGCACGTGCCTGGTTCAAGCTGACCCACCGCGACATGGGCCCCAAATCCCGCTACATTGGCCCCGAAGTACCTGCAGAAGACCTGATCTGGCAAGATCCGGTGCCTGCCGGGAACGCGAACTACGATATCGCCGCCGTAAAGGCAAAAATCGCAGCCGCCGGCCTGAGCGTCAGTGAACTGGTCTCAACCGCCTGGGACAGCGCCCGTACCTATCGCGGCTCTGACCACCGTGGTGGCGCCAATGGGGCACGTATTCGCCTGGCACCGCAGAAAGACTGGGAAGGTAACGAACCTGGCCGCTTGTCCAAAGTACTGGCTATTTATGAAAAGATTGCTGCTGACACGGGCGCCAGCATTGCCGATGTCATTGTCCTGGGGGGTAACGTAGGCATCGAACAGGCTGCGAAAGCTGCGGGTATTAATGTCAGTGTGCCTTTCGCGCCGGGTCGTGGCGATGCTACACAAGCACAAACCGATGTTGAGTCTTTCGAAGTGCTCGAACCCGTTGCCGATGGCTTTCGCAACTGGCAACAAAAGCACTTTGTAGTCAAGCCCGAAGAGCTGTTGCTTGATCGTGCCCAGCTGATGGGGCTGACGGCTGCCGAAATGACTGTTCTTATCGGGGGCATGCGCGTTTTGGGTACCAACCATGGCGGCACTAAACATGGAGTGCTTACCGACCGCGTCGGTGCCCTGACCAACGACTTTTTCGTCAACCTGACCGATATGTCGTACAGCTGGAAGCCCACCGGGCGCAACAGCTACGACATTGTTGATCGCACCAGCGGCATCACGAAGTGGACAGCCACCCGTGTCGATCTGGTGTTCGGTTCGAACTCAATCTTGCGCGCCTATGCCGAAGTCTATGCCCAGGACGACAATCGCGAAAAATTCGTGCATGATTTCATCGCCGCCTGGACCAAGGTAATGAACGCTGACCGTTTCGATCTGCAGTAATCGGCACGGGGGCAATTGATGCGAACTGCCCCCGATGCCTATTGCACAAACAACAAGCCCCCGCGCCTCGTGGTTCGGGGGCTTTTCACCTTTAACATCAAACCAGGAAGCCGTACGAGTTACCAAAACTGTAACAACACGCAGCGACAATGACATCCGTCAAAGTCCATAACGTTCAGACCGGCTAGGATCACGGAAATCCAACAACGCCCTTTTTCAAAGGCCAAATCCCCATGTCCGTCACACTCGAGCCCGTCAAGCCGATCCCGGCGCTGGTTTCAGTCGCTATAACACTAACCCTATGGTTTTTAATTCCCCCACCCGAAGGGGTCAGTCAGAATGCCTGGCATCATCTGGCACTGTTTGTCGGCACCATTACTGCCATCATTGGCAAAGCGCTACCCATCGGGGCCGTGTCCATCATCGCCATCTCGCTGGTTGCCATTACCGGCGTCACCAATCCGGGCAAGCCGGGTGCCGCACTGGCCGATGCACTCAGCGGGTTCTCAAACAGTCTGATATGGCTGATCGGGATCTCGATCATGATTTC
>JBAYOZ010000220.1:0-3598 GCA_041677965.1 Pusillimonas sp. | reverse complement strand
GAACTGGTCAAGGCGCTGGCCTACGTAAAACAGGCGTGTGCCCGTGCCAACCTGGACCTGGGGCAATTGGCCCCCGAAAAGGCCCAGGCCATTGAACAGGCCTGTCGCGACATCATCAACGGTGCCCTGCATGACCAATTCATTGTGGACGTCATTCAAGGCGGTGCCGGTACATCCACCAACATGAACGCGAATGAGGTGGTTGCAAACCGTGCACTTGAGCTGATGGGCAAGCAAAAGGGTGATTACAAAACGCTGCACCCGATTGAAGACGTCAATGCCTCGCAAAGCACCAACGACGTTTACCCGACGGCCCTCAGGGTCGCCATTTGTTTTGCGCTCGATGGCATGACAGCTGCGCTGGCGCACCTTCGCCGTGCGTTTGAAGCGAAGGCCACCGAGTTCGACAGCATCCTGAAAATGGGTCGCACCCAGCTGCAAGACGCCGTCCCAATGACACTCGGGCAAGAGTTCCGCACGTATGCCCTGATGCTGCAAGACGATGAAGCCCACATTGCCCGCACCGGTCACGCCATGCGCCAGGTCAACCTGGGCGGTACAGCCATCGGCACCGGCATCAACACAGACCCTGACTACAGCGAAAAAGCGGTCAGGCATCTGGCTGAAATCACGGGGCTTGACCTGACGCCGGCACCTGACCTGATCACGGCCACACAAGACACCAGCGATTTCGTCTTGTTATCGGGCATTCTCAAGCGCTTTGCCAGCAAGCTGTCGAAGATCTGTAATGATTTGCGCCTGCTGTCATCCGGCCCGCAATCTGGTCTGGGCGAAATTTTTCTGCCCGAACGCGCTGCCGGCAGCTCGATCATGCCGGGCAAGGTCAACCCGATCATCCCCGAAGTGGTCAACCAGATCGCCTTCGAAGTCATCGGCAACGACGTTACCATTACCATGGCTTCGGAAGCCGGGCAGTTGCAGCTGAACGCGTTCGAACCGATTATCGGCTGGTCGCTGTTCAAAAGCATTTCGCACCTTGAAGCGGGCTGCCTGACCCTGGCCGACAACTGCGTCTCGGGCATTACGGCCAACCGTGAACGACTGGAAGCGGCCGTGGCCAGTTCGGCAGGCCTGGCCACCGCGCTTAACCCGGTACTGGGCTACCAGATCGCCACTGAAATTGCACGCGCCGCCCTTAAAACCGGCACCTCGGTGCGCGAACTGGTCAAAGAGAAAGGGCTCATGAACGACGATGCGCTGGCATCGGTGCTAAGCCCTGACGTTCTGACGCGCCCCTACCGCTTCAACTAAACCCCTGCGGCCCTGCTGGCGCAGGGTGGTTGGACTCAGCCTCATGCCACCAACTTACGCAAACGGGGCAATAAACCGCCGCAGGCGCAGGGCATTGGCCAGCACAAACAAGCTGGACAGTGCCATGGCGCCGGCGGCGAAGACCGGCGACAGCAATACCCCGTAAAACGGAAACAAAACCCCGGCGGCTACCGGAATGAGGGCCGTGTTATAGGCAAATGCCCAGAACAGGTTCTGGCGAATATTGGTAATGGTGGCCGCTGACAGGGCAATGGCGTTGGGCACCCCCTGCAAATTGCCCGACATCAACACCACATCCGCCGCCTCCATGGCAACATCGGTACCCGTACCAATGGCCAGCCCCACATCGGCCTCGGCCAGCGCCGGTGCGTCATTGATCCCGTCACCCACAAATGCCACACCGCCATAGCGGGCCTTGAGCTGCTGTACCGCCTGCACCTTGCCTTCGGGCATGACTTCGGCAATAACCTCGTCGATACCCAGCCGGGTCGCAATCGCACGTGCCGTCCGCTCGTTGTCACCGGTAATCATGGCGACCTTGAGCCCCAGCCGGTGCAAAGCCGCAATGGCCTGCGCCGAACTTGGCTTGAGCGGGTCAGCCACGGCCAGAACCGCCGCCAGCTGGTCATCGATGGCAGCATACAACGGTGTTTTTCCTTCCGCCGCCAACTGTCCTGCAACGTCGGCAAAAACAGCCACATCGTGACCCAGCGTACGCATGAAACGGTCGGCTCCCACTTCAACACGGCGACCTGCCACAATGGCGCGTACCCCCATGCCTGTGACCGAATTGAATTTGGCCAGGGCCGGCAGGGTCAGCCCCTCTTTTTCAGCCGCTGCGACAATGGCACGGGCGATCGGGTGCTCGGAACGGGACTCAACCGCCGCCACCAACCACAGCACATCGTTGCGCTCAAAGCCCTCTGTAACCTCAAGATCAGTAAGCGCGGGCTTGCCTTCGGTAACGGTACCGGTTTTATCAACCGCCACCACTTTTGCATCCTTGAGCAACTGCAGGGCTTCCCCTTTGCGGAACAGGATGCCCAGTTCAGCACCCCTTCCCGTACCCACCATAATGGATGTCGGTGTCGCCAGCCCCATCGCGCAAGGGCAGGCAATGATCAGCACCGCCACCGCATTGACCAGGGCGTAGGTCAAGGCCGGTTCCGGGCCAAACGCCAGCCAGATCAATAAGGTCACCAGCGCGGCTGCCATAACGGCAGGTACAAACCAAAGCGTGATTTTGTCGACCACCGTCTGGATCGGCAGCTTTGCCCCCTGGGCCTGCTCGACAAGCCGGATGATTTGGGCAAGTACCGTCTGGGAACCCACCGCTGTGGCCTGGATCACCAGCGCCCCCTGCTGGTTGACCGTACCGCCAACCACCGCGCTGCCGACCATTTTTTCAACGGGTACCGGTTCACCGGTGATCATGGATTCATCAACCCAGCTTTCACCCTCGGTGACGGTGCCGTCAACCGGCACCCGTTCACCAGGGCGGACTTCAAGCAAATCACCGGCCAGGACGGCCGTAATGGGCATCTCGACCATTTGCCCGTCACGGACCACGTGTGCGACCGACGGCTGCAGGCCGACCAGCCGCTGAATGGCTTCAGAGGTGCGGCCTTTGGCACCCGCTTCAAGAAAACGCCCCAGCAAGATCAAGGCCACGATGACGGCAGCGGCCTCGAAATAGACATTGACTGTCCCGGCAGGTAGCCAGTCTGGCCGGAACGTGGCAACGACGGAATACCCATAGGCGGCAGCCGTACCGACCGCCACCAGGGAGTTCATGTCGGGGGCCAAACGAAACAAGGCCGGGATACCGGCAAGATAAAAACGCCGCCCTGGAACAAGCAACACCAGCGTCGTCAGGGCAAACTGCACATACCAGCTCAGTTGCATTCCGATCGTCTGCATGACCCAGTGATGCATGGCAGGAATCAGGTGAGAGCCCATTTCAAGAATGAATACCGGCAACGTCAACACCAGTGCCAGCACAAAATCACGCTTGAGTGCGGCGTATTCGGCCTCTTTGCGCACTGAGGCCTGGTCGTCACGCACATGCGGATCAATTTCGCGCGCCTCGTAACCGGCCTTTTCGATGGCCGCCAGCAACGTGTAGGCATCGGCGATACCCCGTACCGTGGCACGCTCGGTCGCCAGGTTGACGGCCGCCTGTTCAACGCCGGGCACCGCTTTGAGTGCACGTTCAACGCGACCCACGCACGAGGCGCACGTCATGCCCTGAACCGTCAATTCGACGATGACGGGTTTTTCATGTTCTTCCAACGCTGAAACCATG
>JBAYOZ010000219.1:0-3620 GCA_041677965.1 Pusillimonas sp. | reverse complement strand
GCCGTGTTGCTGACCCACATGCTCAGGAAGCCGGTGGCAATCATGATGCCGGCAATTTGCAGGCGAGGTTTGCTGCCCATGAGCAGCAGAATGTTCAAGGCAATGCGGCGGTGCAGGTTCCATCGCTGCATGGCCAGGCCAATGACAAAGCCGCCGAGAAAGAGAAAAATAACCGGGTTTGCGTAGGGCGATGTTGCACTGGCCAAGGTGCCAATATCAAGGACTGGAATCAGCAGGATCGGTAAAAGTGATGTTGCCGGAATCGGAATAGCTTCGGTGGCCCACCAGACCGCCATCAGTAGCGTAAGGCCGGTTGCGGACCAGGCGGCTTCTGACATGCCTCCGGGTGGGTCGGTGAGTACGCACAGCAGCAGCAAAAGAGGCCCAAGAATCAGCCCGGTGGTGGCGATAGGACTTGCGGATGTTGATGACATGTTGGACCGTCCTGACAGGAGTGAAGGTTTAATTAGAGACCTGCCAGCGGTGCTTTGCAAGATGCTGGTGTGGGTGTTGCAGCGCCACTGCGCATGATTTGACCCGGGTATGCGGTCGTTCGGTGTCGTGGCTTCTGTCTGAACAGCGATATAGTAGAAGCCGGTACAAATGAGTGGAGATTGTGATGCGCAGACGTAGTGGCGTGGCTTTGCTGGCAGGCTTCTTGCTGGCGTTTTCAGGGTTGGCCCAGGCGCTTGAGGTGGGTGACATGGCCCCCGATTTTCGTTTGCCGGGCGCAGATGGAAAGACCTATCAGCTGTCCGATTACCGGGGGAAGCAGGCGATTGTCGTTGCGTGGTTTCCGATGGCCAATACCTATGGCTGTACGATTGAATGCAAGTCATTGGCCGAAAATGGCGACAAGATCCGCCAGTTTGATGTGACTTACTTCATGGCCAGTGTCGACCCCCTGGCCGACAACCAGGACTTTTCATCACAAACCAATGCTGATTTTCCGATACTCAGTGATGAGGACAAGTCGGTAGCCAAGGCATGGGGTGTTTTGGGCTTGCTGGGTGTGGCCAAGCGTCACACGTTTTACATCGACAAAGAGGGTCGGGTCCTGAAAATAGATACCCGGGTCAACCCGGAGACCTCGGCCGAGGACATGGTGCGCAACCTGAGCGAGCTGGGTGTGGCTCGGGTGGCGCCCTGATGGAGTAAAAAATGCCGGGCGCATGGGCCCGGCAGGTGGTTAAACAAGTGTGCTGGTCGGTGAGGGGATCAGCCGTGCTGGTCAGGCAGCACCTTGCCAGGGTTCATCAACCCGAGCGGGTCAAGGGCATTTTTTATGCTGTGCATGACATTCAGGGCTTCGCCGTGCTCGATGCGCAGGTATTCGCGTTTGCCCAGACCGACACCGTGTTCACCGGTGCATGACCCGCCGCTGGCAATAGCCCGTTCAACCACACGACGGTTGACCGCCTCGGCGCGTTCTACCTGCTCTGGGTCGTCCGGGTCGATCAGCAGCACCATGTGAAAGTTGCCGTCGCCCAGGTGGCCCAGGATGGGTGCGGTGATGCCGGCGTTGGCCGCGTCTTCACGGGCTGCGCGCATGTTTTCGGGCAAGGCGGTTAGCGGTACACAGACGTCGGTGGTCATCAGGCGTTTGGGCCGCTCGTAGGCCATGCAGGCGTAGGCGCAATCGTGCCGTGCCCGCCACAGACGTTCGCGTTCCTCGGGCTGGGTAGCGCAGGCGAAGCCTTCGCCGCCGTTATCTTCGGCGATTTCCTGCACGGTGGCACTGATTTCCCGGGCCTGAGAGGGCGAGCCATGAAATTCAAAGAACAGGTGCGGGGTGACGGGCAGGTCAAATTTGGAGTAGCGGTTGACGGCGTCGACCATGACCTCGTCAAGGTATTCGACCCGCGCGATACTGATGCCGGACTGCATGATGGCGACGGCGGTGTCGACGGCGGATTGGGCGTCGGGAAACCGGCAGGTGGCTGAAATTACGTGCTCGGGCCGGGGGTACAGGCGCAGCGTGACTTCGGTGACGATGCCCAGCGTGCCTTCGGCACCGACGAACAGGTGGGTCAGGTCGTAGCCTGCGGACGATTTGCGGGCACGGTTGCCGGTGCGGATGATGCGGCCGTCGGCCAGAACCACCTCAAGGCCGCGTACAACGTCGGCCATGGTGCCATAACGAACCGTGTTGGTGCCGCTGGCGCGTGTCGACGTCATGCCGCCGACGGTGGCGTCGGCCCCGGGGTCTACCGAAAAGAACAGGCCGGTATCTTTGATGCGTTCGTTCAGGGTGCGGCGTGTCAGGCCGGGCTGGACCACGCAGTCGAAGTTGCCGGGGTCAGCCGAGATGAGCTGGTCCATCTGGCCCATGTCGATGACGACACCACCATGCACGGGGATCAGTGCACCTTCAACCGATGAACCGACGCCAAAGGGAATCATCGGGATGCGATGGGTATGGCAGATGCGGGCAATGGCGGAGACTTCAGCCGTGTTCTGCGGAAAGACCACGGCGTCAGGCAACTGGGGTGCATGCCAGGATTCGTCGCGGCCATGATTGGCCCGCACGGACTCGCCCGTCGAGGCGCGGTCACCCAGAAGGTCTTTGAGTTGCGTGAACGCCTGGGTGAAGCGTTCTTGACGTGAAGGGTCACTGGTAGTGATGGTGGTGTTCATGGTGTTACTTCTCTGCCGCCACTTTGGCGATTTCGTCTTTAAACATGGTCAAGGCGGCATTACCGTCGACCCCGAGTTTTTTCATGCGCTCGACCCAGGCGTCACGCAGGGCGTCGCCTTCGGTATGGATACGTTTCAGGTCGTCTTCACCGGCCACTACTATGGTGTAGCCGGCAGCTTCCATTTTTTTCCAGGCCTCGGCGTCGACCTTGTCCCAGGCCTTGCCAGACAGGCGGGCGAAGGCTTCGCCAGCTGCGGCATCCATAACCTTGCGGTCCTGATCGCTGAGCTTGGCGTAGGCGTCTTTGTTGATGATGACGTAGTGCGTGTCACGATACAGCCCGCCCGGAACCTGGTAGGCATTTTTCATCAGGGGCAACAGGCGGAAGCTGTCAACCGAGTCGGCGTTGAACATGGCACCGTCAACGACACCACGTGAAAGCATTTCGTAGGCTTCACTGGCCGAGGTGAACTGGGGCACGATGCCAAGGCGACTGGACATGTCTTGCACGATACCGCCGGTTGCGCGCAGTCGCAGGCCTTTCAGGTCGTCGAGTTTGGCAACGGGTTTGACTTCGCGGGTGAAGAAGTGGCCTGGGCCGTGGGTGTACAAGCCGAGCAGCTTGACGCCGTCGAACTCATTCAAGGGTTCAAAGTACTTCTGGTGGGTGCGCCAGTACGCCACGGCGGCGCTTTCGGCGTCGTCGGCGTAACCCGGCAAGGTCATACCGTAAGCGGACGGGAAGCGATCGGCCGTGTAGGCGTGTACGCTCAGGGCCATGTCGGCAACGCCGTCGCGAACCAGGTCAAAGTGTGCCGGTGGCTTGCCCAGTGCCGGCAGGAACTGGATCTTGATGCGGCCGTCACTGTTCTTTTCGATATCGGCAGCCCAGGGCTGCAGGATCTGGGTGGTGATGGGGTGGGTAGGCGGCAGCCAGTTCGAGAACCGCAGCACGGTTTGCGCCGAGCTTAGCGACGAAAAG
>JBAYOZ010000218.1:0-3624 GCA_041677965.1 Pusillimonas sp. | reverse complement strand
CTAATACGCCGCCCACCCTTACCGATGATCACGGCAATTTCACCCTCGAAGTCAAACTGATCAGACTCGATCGGGCACACCATCGGGCGCAAATGACCAACCTGAGATTCGGGCAGACGCAAGAAAAATGCAGGCACTTCGGTATCGGGCCGATTACCTTCACGCCGATGGGCGAGGTAATTCAAACCGGCACAAAAGATACGTGGCGGGTTCGGCAGAACCGGGGCGAATACAATTTCATCCTGGGTATAGTCTGCCGTTGCCCCCTTGAGCATGGCGGGAAAACGATCCAGCACACCCAGTTGAATGGCTTGCTCAAGCGATGCGCAAACACCCTGCATGCGCACGCCCAGATCAAACACCTTGTCACCATCGACCAGACCAAAACTCGGACCACTCTGGTGAAAAAACGAAATCAGCTTCATAAATAACTCACGAAAAACATAAAATCCGGAAGAAAGCGGCCGTTAGCGTGCCGCCAATGCCCAAGTCACTGCACGACGCGCCGCGACCTTGACCAGTTGTGCCCTGTAGGCTGCAGAAGCATGCAAATCAGTATTCAGCCCGTTTGAACCTTGTTGACACGTATCGATAGCGCTCGTATCGAACTTCACCGCCAAGGCATTTTCAAAATCAGACTGCCGAAACACACACGGACCGGCGCCATTGACGGCCACCCTGACCTGCCCTTGAAAGTCGCGCGAGACAAAGCAACCGGTAACGACATACCCTGACGCCGGCTGGGCAAATTTGTGATATCCGGCCCGCTCAACGCGCGGATAGCGGATCTGGCAAATAAATTCACCAGGCTCAAGTGCTGTCGTAAAAAGCCCCAGGAAAAAATCATCGGCTGCAATCGTGCGGCGCGATGTGACAATTTCAGCGCCCAGGCCCATCACGGCACCCGGGTAATCGGCAGCCGGATCGTTGTTGGCCAACGACCCACCCATCGTTCCCATATGGCGAACCTGCGGATCCGCAATACCGCCCGCCAGATAAGCCAAAGCGGGGATGGCACGGGCAATGTCTGCGTTGGCGGCAACCTCGGCATGTCGTGTCATCGCACCGATACACACGTGAGTCGATGTAATCTCGACACCCCGCAAGTCGGGAATTTTTTGCAAATCAACCAACAGCTCCGGATTAGCCAGGCGCTGCTTCAGCGTCGGCAGCAGAGTCTGCCCTCCGGAAACCGGCCTTGCCTCGGGGTGGCTGGCCAAAATTGCCTTGGCCTCTTCAAGCGTGGAAGGGCGTACGTAATCAAATGAATACATGGCTCAACCCCCGCTTGTCGCGCCGCAACACCCTTGCATGCGCCGGGCGCCGTCCTGAATGGCGTCAACAATATTCTGGTAACCGGTGCAACGGCACAGATTACCCTCGAGTTCATGACGGACCACCGCCTCGTCGCCGGCCTTGCCACGCCGCACAATATCTACGGCCTGCATCACCATTCCGGGCGTGCAGTAGCCGCATTGCAAGGCATGATGGGCCTGAAACGCGGCCTGCATGGGGTGCAGATTGTCAGGACCGCCCAGCCCTTCAATCGTAGTGACCTCAAGACCATCGGCCATCACAGCCAGCACTGTGCATGACTTTACGCTGCGGCCGTCAAGGTGCACCGTACAACAGCCGCACTGCGTGGTATCACACCCCACATGAGAGCCTGTCAACAAGCACTTTTCACGCAAGAAACTCACCAACAACATGCGCGGTTCAACCTCGTGGGTCTGAACAACCCCGTTAACCGTAATACTGACCGATACTCGCGACATCACATCCATCCAGTAAAAAATTCAAAACGCTGCTGTGCCATGGCCTCAGCTCGCGCCCAGATAAGCCGCCAGCAAAGCCACGACAGCCACAGTAAATGCCCATGTCCAGGCCGGCATCTGTACCGTGACCATGGCCCCCTTGCCTTCAGGTGACGTGACTGTGGCCGTCTCGGCAACACCATTGCCCCCACGCGTTGACACGGCAGGTGAACCGACATCAGTGGCCCCCTCGGCCTGGGGCATCCCGTCTTTCACCGATGCAGCAGGGGCCGATACCACCTCGTTCAATCGGGTGAAAAACTGCTTAGTCATCCGTGCTGCCGTTGCGTCGATAAGACGTGAGCCAATCTGTGCCAGCCGCCCGCCAATCTGCGCTTCGGCGCTGTAAACCAGTTTTGTTTTTTCAGGTTCGATCGATTCAAGGACAACCTCGACATCGCCTTTGGCAAAGCCGGCGACCCCGCCATCACCCTCGAAAACGAGTGAGTAACGTTCAGGCTTTTTCTGATCAGTGAACTGCATGCGTCCTTTGAACCGGGCCTTGACCGGCCCAATCGCAGCAACCACAACCACATGCATCTGCCCCTGCTCATCGGTGAGCACCGACTCGCAACCTGGAATGGCCGCCTGCAACGTCTCGGGACTCATCAGGCTTTCCCAAACCTTTTCACGGGCCAGGTTTAATACTTGATCACCGGTAAACTTCATGACAACTCTCTTTTGATTGGCGGGTTAAAGCGGAGGCAGCGTGGCGGGACGGTTGGTTTGCCAGCGCATCACATGAATGTTGATCACCGATGACAGGCCCACCAGTTCGAAAGGATCATTCGCCACCATCTGCTCAACTTCTTCACGCGTTGCCGCATCAATGACCATGACCCCACCCACCGGACGCCCCTGGTCATCCAGCAACGGCCCACCGATATGGACTCGGTCACGAAATGCTTTCATGTACTCAATGTGCAAGGGGCGGGTTGTTGCACGAATTTCTTCAGCCTTTCCGTCGGTACGGTCAAGGCGGTAAACCACAAATTGCTGCATATCAGTTAGTCTCCTGTGCCGGCGGGCGTCGCCTGAGGCGCACTGGCCTGCCGGACCGGGTTAATCGTTTGCCACACTTTCTGGGCAGTGACCGGGCCATCGATATGGGTCACACCAAACGGCTTGAGCGCATCAACAATCGCCCCGATAACCGCTGGCGGGAAACCGATGGTTCCGGTTTCTGCACCGCCCTTGACGCCCAACGGATTGGTTTTGGTGGGAACCGGCCGAAAACCCAGCTTAAAGCGCGGGAAATCCTTTGCTTTGGGCATGGCGTAATCGGTAAACGAACCGGTCAGCAACTGACCATCAACATCGTGGACAATCTGTTCTTTGAGCGCCTGCCCCAATGCCTGGGCGATACCGCCGTGAATCTGGCCTTCGAGCAACAGCGGATTGACAACGGTACCCACATCGTCGACTCCGACCGCCTCAACCAAGGTAACCTCGCCGGTTTCCGGATCGATTTCAACCTCGGCAACATAGCAACCGTTGGGATAATTCTGCGGATTGGCAGAAAAGAACCCCCGGCCCTCAAGGCCGTTCCAGAGATCAGCGGGCAGCGGTTTAGGCGATGCCCAGGCATAAGTGGCGCGCGCCACGCGGTCAAGCGTTACCGTATGCTCACCCGACGCATCGCGATACACCCCTTTCTCAAAAGACAGGGCGCTTTCATCACACCCCGTCAATATCGCGGCCACACGACGGCCTTTGGCAATCACTTCCTGACACGCCCCCAACAGGGCGGATCCACCAACGGTCATGCTGCGCGAACCGAAACTGCCACGGCCATTGGCAATTTTCTCGG
>JBAYOZ010000217.1:0-3625 GCA_041677965.1 Pusillimonas sp. | reverse complement strand
CATCACCCTGGGCGTTATGCGGGTCGTTAACCTGACCCACTCTGCCTTCGCCATGATTGGCGGCTTTATCACCCTGTGGCTGATGAAGTCGGCCGGCATGCACTTTTTCGTTGCCCTGCCTGTCGGGGTACTGGCCACGATGGCTCTTAGCCTGGTACTTGAACGCACCCTTTACCAGTGGGTATACAAGAGCGACCCGCTGGGTCAGTTGCTGATGACGATCGGCATGACGTTTGTCGTCACGGCGCTTGTCAAGAATCTGGCCGGGCCACAAATTCAAAGCATTGTGTTGCCGGAAGCCTTGCTGGGGCAATGGTCTGTCATTGGTCTGAACATTTCGGTGTACCGCGTGTTCGTTCTGGGGCTGAGCATTGCCGTGGCGGGTGCCTTGTGGCTCTGCCTTGAATACACCACCTTCGGTGCCCGCTTGCGGGCTGCCGTTGATAACCCCCGCATGGCACGGTGCGTGGGTATCAACGTGCCACTGGTGTTTTCGATAACGTTTGCCATTGGGTGCGGCCTTGCGGCGCTGGGTGGCGCCGTCGGTACACAGATGTTGCCGCTTGAACCCTATTACGGTCTGAAATATCTGGTGCTGGTGCTGATCGTGGTTGCGGTGGGCGGGTTGGGCAGCCTGAAAGGCTCGCTGTATTCGGCATTGTTGCTGGGGTTCATCGATACGATGGGCCGGTATTACATCCCGGCCTTGGGTGGTTTCATCATTTACCTGGCCGTGCTGGCTATTTTGCTGGTTCGTCCGCGTGGCCTGGTGGGTCGCATCGGTTAAGGGTTTACAGGACACATCATGACTACACAATCTGACGCGCATCGGGTGGTTCAGGCGTTTCGTCGTCAACGGTATAACCTGGCCGATCTGGCCCTGGTGCTGGCGGCGGCGTTAACCCTGCTGTTCGGTGAATATTATCTGGCGCTGGCGGCCTTCGTCGTCATCATGGCCATTTTTGCCTTGTCGCTTGACCTGGCGCAAGGGTACGGCGGTATCGAATCGCTGGGGCATGCGGCGTTTTTCGGTGTCGGGGCATATGCCGCTGCCCTGTATGCCCTGCATTTTTCGTCCGAACCGGTCAGCGGCTTGCTGGTGGCGGCTGTGGCGGCTGGTGTTGTCGGCCTGGTGTCGGGCTTTGCGGTGTTGCGCACCCAGGGCTTGACGCAGCTGATGCTGACCCTGGCGATCGCCACACTGCTTTACGAGCTGGCAAACGTGGCAAAGGCCATTACCAATGGCGATGACGGCCTGAGCGGCTACGATGTCGCCCCGGTTTTCGGGCTCTTTCAGTTCGACATTTATGGGTATACGGGTTTTGTCTATGCCTTTGTGGTGCTGGTGCTGGTGTACGCCTTGCTTAAAAAGCTGGTGAATTCCTCCATCGGCCAGACCGCCCAGGGTATTCGCGAAAACCAGACTCGCATGCGCATGCTGGGTGTGCCCGTAGAGCGCCGTTTATGGGTGCTGTACACCATTTCAGCCGCACTGGCGGGTGTGGCCGGGGGCTTGTCGGCCCAGATCAATCGCATTGTGGGCCTTGATTCCCTGGCCTTTACCTTGTCGGCCAATGTGGTGGTCATGCTGGCTCTGGGTGGAACCGGTCGCCTGTACGGTGCACTGTTCGGTGCCATTTTGTTTGTGGTGTTGTCCGACCGGGCGGCGGCAATTGACCCAACCAACTGGCTGGCGGTGCTGGGTGTGGTGCTGATTCTTATCGTTCGTTACGCACCCGACGGGTTGGCGGGTTTTGTGGCGCGCTGGTCTGCCAAACGGGGGCAAAAATGACGGCTGCACTTGAATTGCAAGGGTTGTGCAAACAGTTTGGCCAGCTTAAGGTGACACAAGACGTTAGCCTGACATTGGAAAAAGGGGTGCGTCATGCCCTCATTGGCCCCAACGGGGCCGGTAAAAGCACCCTGGTTCACCAGATCACCGGCCTGATTTCCCCGTCCAGGGGGCGGGTGTTGCTCAACGGTGCCGATATCACCGACCTGTCTCCCGAAAAGCGGGTGAAGCTGGGTCTGGCGCGTACGTTTCAGATCAATTCCTTGTTCAATCGCCTGACGGTGGCTGAAAACATTGGCCTGGCGATTTCCGCCCGTGAAGGCCGCGACGGGCGGCTGTTCAGCAGCATCACGCAGTCGCCCGAATTAATGGACGAAGCGGCGGCCCTGTTGCACTCGCTGGGGTTGCTTGACCTGGCCGACCGGGTCATTTCCGATCTGGCCTATGGGCAGCGACGCCTGATTGAAATTGCGTTGGCGCTGGCACTCAAGCCTTCGGTGTTGCTGCTTGATGAACCGGTGGCCGGCGTGCCGTCCACCGAGGGCGCCCGGTTGTTTGATTTGCTGGAACGTTTGCCGCAAGACGTGGCGGTGCTGGTCATCGAGCACGACATGGACCTGGTGTTCCGGTTTGCCCAGCGCATTACGGTTCTGGTGGAAGGCGCCGTACTGGTTGAAGGTAGCGTCAAAGAGGTCCGCGCCGATCCGCGCGTGCGTGCCGTCTATCTCGGAGAACGCCATCATGGCTGAATTGTTGCACATTGATCGCCTGGTGTCGGGCTACGGCGAAACCGTGGTCATTGAAGGGGTTTCGTTGTCGTTATCCGAGGGCGAGGCATTAAGTGTCCTGGGTCGTAACGGCGTGGGTAAAACCACCTTGTTGACGACGTTGCTGGGTCTAACCACCCTTCACTCGGGCAGTATGAACTACCTGGGCAAGGACATCACCCGGGTACCCAGCCATGAGCGTGCCATTGCAGGGTTGGGGCTGGTGCCCCAGGAACGTGAAATTTTTCCGTCGCTCAGTGTTCACGAAAACCTGCGTGTGGCGCAGCGGCCCGGCGAATGGGGTCTTGACCGTGTTTACGAACTGTTCCCGCGGCTGGCCGAACGCCGACGCAATATGGGCAACCAGTTGTCAGGCGGCGAACAGCAAATGCTGGCCATTGGCCGTGCCCTTATCGGCAATCCGCGTGTGTTATTGCTGGACGAGCCGTTTGAAGGTCTGGCGCCCATTATTGTCGATGTGCTGGTCGATGCGTTTCACAAGCTACATAAGGGTTCGCGCATGGGTATTGTGCTGGTCGAGCAGCATGCTGAACTGGCGCTGGAATTAACCGAACGTGCGCTTGTGCTGGATCGTGGTCAGGTGCGCTGGGAAGGCGACAGCCAGACACTGCTGAATGACCCTGATCAGCTGGCGCAGCTTATTGGCCTTGGGAATGAGGAATAATTCGTTGCTGTGCTTATAGCGATATAAGTAAAACGCGCTGCTCGGGGCCTATACTCACTGGCCCGTTGCAATACGTATGGGCACACTGTTCTTTGATTGCGGTTTTTAAGATTCATACGGTTTCAAGAGGTTCTCATGAATACATCCAAAGGTTCCGGAGCATTGGCTGGCCTGGTCGTCAGCGCGCATTCGGCAGATTTTGTCTGGCGGGCCGGTGGCGCCATTGCCGCGCACGTGAAGCAAGGCTATCGCATGAAGGTGGTGTGCCTGTCGTTTGGCGAACGCGGCGAGTCGGCCAAGTTGTGGCGCAAAGAAGGCATGACTCTTGAAAAGGTCAAGCAGGCGCGCCGCGACGAGGCTCAGCAGGCTGCCGATGTCCTG
>JBAYOZ010000216.1:0-3630 GCA_041677965.1 Pusillimonas sp. | reverse complement strand
CTGAAATTCCAGGCCGACTACGATCCGAAATACCGTCGTGCCCAGATGCGCTATGTGGGTACCGGTGGTACCGGCGTTGCCTCAGACGTGAATACCGTACCGTCCGAGAACTTTACGTTCTCGACCATGGTCATTCCGGCTGGCCACGAAGGGCCATCGCACCTTCATACTGACGTCGAAGAAGTTTTCTTTGTCATTCGCGGCAAGCTGAAACTCATTCTTGAAAAAGATGGTGAGCGTTACGAAACCATTCTTACCGATCGTGATCTGGTCTCGGTTCCTCCGGGCGTGTATCGCGAGGAAATCAATATTGGTGACGAAGATGCGCTGATGTGTGTCATGCTGGGTGCCAAAAAGCCCATCACGCCCACGTACCCGCCCGAGCACCCCTTGTCGAAAATCAAGCGCTAGGTCAGGTCCAGCCATGTTCCATCCGACAGCAGCACTTTGGGAAAGCGGCGAGGCCTGGGCGACACGCCACGTTGAAACAGCGCGTGGCGTAATCAGCGTGCGTGATTTTGGCCATGGCCCCACTACTTTCGTGCTGCTGCACGGTATCAGCTCAGGTTCCGGGTCGTGGTTGCGTTGCGCCCGGCACCTGGCTGACTATGGCCGTGTCATTGCCTGGGATGCCCCGGGTTATGGTGACTCATCCCCGTTACCTGACCCGGCACCACTGGCAACCAGCTACGGTGCCAGTCTGCACGCGCTCGTTGATGCACTTGAACTTGAAACGTTTTTCCTGACCGGCCATTCTCTGGGCGCGCTGATGGCGGCCGGATACAGCAGTCTGCCCCAGGCCAGGGCCTTTGGTTATGCCCTGTTCAGCCCGGCCCTTGGGTATGGTGGTCGCGACAAGGCGGCCGCTATACGGCAGGGTCGGTTTAATGCACTGGCGCAAAAAGGCATCGAGGGTATCGCCACTGCCTTGCCCGATCGTCTTTTGTCAGCACAGGCGTCGCCCGCACAGCGGCAGGCCGTCATCGACAATGCACTACGGTTGAACGCTGGCGGCTATCGACAGGCCGTCGAGTTGTTATCCGCTGACGACATTAACCGGTACACCACGCTTGTGGCATCCAATACCCGTGTGTTCTGTGGTGATGCCGATATTGTGACCACTCCCGAACAGTCGCGCACCTATGCGCAAACACATGGCATGCCGTTTGATCTGGTATGCGATGCCGGCCATGCGTGCTACATCGAGCAGCCGGGGCAGGTGGCCAGCATGATTTTGTCGGCATCTGCCGACTTGCGGAGGGCCCATGAAGCCCAATGATGCACCTTTGCTTGAAAGTGCCAGCAAATATAACGTACCGGGCCTTGAACGCGGCTTGATGATTTTGCTGCAGTTTTCACGTCACGAGCCGGTACTGTCGGCACCCGAACTGGCGCGTCGTCTGGGCATACCCCGTTCTACCGTATTTCGTTTGCTGACAACACTTGAGCAGCTTGGCCAGATCCAGCGCGATGCATCCGGTCGTGATTATTGCCTGGCCAGTGGTGTATTGCAGCTTGGGTTTGAACAACTTGCATCACGCGAGTTAACCGAATTGGGGCGACCCTTTCTCGAGCAGTTGCGTGATCGCACGGGTTGTTCGTGCAACCTGGTGGTTCGTGATGGTCGGTCCGTGATGTACGTCGGCAGGGCTGTCCAGCCCGGGCCTCTGGTCAATACGGTACAGCTGGGTACGCGCTTGCCTGCACATGCCACGCTGTTTGGACGTGTTCTGCTTCAAGACACGTCATTTGATGCATTGCAGGCGCTCTATCCAGAAGAACAGCTGCACCGGATTACTGAAAAAACCCCCGCAACCGTGCGTGACTTGTATCGCCAGATCCAGGCAGATCGTTCGCACGACTACGTGTTTGACACCGATTACTACGAGTCGGGCATCGCCACTGTGGCCGTGCCTGTATTTGGCGGCCATGACCGCCGTGTGGTTGGTTCGCTGGGCATCACGATTTCCAGCAAAGAGGTCAACCCGCAACGAATTGAAACACTGGCCGCGCAAGCGTGCACGGTGGCCCGAGAGCTTTCCGGTTTACTGGATCACATCGTGCCGGCGGCCACTACACAACATTAATGGTTAACACCACGAGGAACCCATGATTAACCTTGAAGGAAAAGTCGCCGTTGTCACCGGCGGGTCATCCGGCATTGGGCTGGCCACTGTCACCCTCTTGCTTGAGCAAGGCGCCGATGTGGCGCTGTGCGGCCGTGATGCCGCGCGGCTTGAGGCTGTTGTCAGCCAACTTGAAACACAATTTCCCTCACAGCGTATTTTTGCGCAGGTGTGTGATGTGCTTGACAGCGCCCAGGTCAGGCAGTTTGCCGATGCGGTACGCGAAAACCTGGGGCCCGTGACCATGTTGGTCAACAACGCGGGCCAGGCGCGTTTGTCCACCTTTGCCGATACCGATGATGCCGCGTGGGAAGCCGAGCTACGTCTCAAGTTCTTTTCAGTCATCAACCCGACCCGCGCTTTCATGCCCGACCTTGAGGCCCAGCCCGATGCCGCGATTGTTTGCGTCAATTCGTTGCTGGCCGCGCAACCCGAGCCGCACATGGTCGCTACCTCTGCTGCCCGTGCCGGGATCATGAACCTGGTGCGTTCGATGGCGACCGAGTTCGCACCCAAGGGTATTCGCGTCAACGGTATTTTGCTGGGTCTGGTTGATTCCGGCCAGTGGCGCCGTCGCTTCGAGGCGCGCGAAAATACATCAGAAGACTGGGATACCTGGTCACTGAATCTGGCCCGCCGCAAGCATATCCAGCTTGGTCGTCTGGGTCGCCCCGATGAGGCCGCCCGTGCCATCGTTTTTTTAGCTACCCCTTTGTCATCTTATACAACCGGTTCACACATCGACGTGTCCGGAGGAGTCTCCCGTCATGCATAACACTACCGTCAAAGTCACCGTTGGTGCCGCCATTGCTGCCCTTCTTGAGCAGTGTGGGGTCAAAACGGCATTCGGGGTGATTTCCATCCACAACATGCCCATCCTCGACGCCTTTGGCGAACGTGGCGTTATCCGTTTCATTCCGGCCCGTGGCGAAGCGGGTGGTACCAATATGGCCGATGCCTACGCCCGTACTACCGGTGAGCTGGGGGTTTGCCTGACCAGCACAGGTACAGCGGCGGGTAATGCGGCCGGTGCCATAGTTGAGGCCCTGACCGCAGGTACTCCCATGTTGCACATTACCGGTCAAATTGAAACGCCATATATAGACCAGAACCTGGCCTATATTCACGAAGCCCCAGACCAGTTGACCATGCTCAAGGCCGTATCCAAGGCCGCGTTCCGGGTGCGCAGCGTTGAAACTGCCATCAGCACGATCCGTCAGGCGGTTCAGGTAGCGCTCACTGCCCCCACCGGGCCGGTCAGTGTTGAAATTCCAATTGATATCCAGGCCGCCCTTATCGACATGCCCGCCGATTTGTCGGCCCCTGAAATTCAGGTTTGCGAGCCCGCGGTGGCGGCAATCGACCGCCTGGCTGCGCAACTGGCCAGTGCCAGGCGCCCCTTGCTCTGGCTCGGTGGCGGTGCGCGTCATGCCGGCAAGGCCGTGCAGCGTCTGATGGCGCTGGGTTTTGGCGTGGTTTCCAGTACCCAGGGCCGCGGTATTGT
>JBAYOZ010000215.1:0-3638 GCA_041677965.1 Pusillimonas sp. | reverse complement strand
CGACATGGCGCTGTGTGACGGTGAAGAGATTGCCGCCGGTCGGCTGATTCAGCCCAAGGTGGAAGCCGAGATCGCCTTGGTACTTGAACGGGATCTGCCCCATGAAAAAAACACGCTCGCCGACCTGATCCGCGCTACCGCCTATCTGCTGCCCGCTCTCGAAGTGGTTGATAGCCGCATCGCCGGCTGGGATATCTCGCTGGCGGACACCATTGCCGATAACGCCTCATCGGGCGTGTATGTACTGGGTCTTGAGCCGCGCAAGCTGGGGCAGGTTGATTTGCTTTCCTGCGGCATGGACTTCAGGAAAAACGGGGTCACAGAGTCAGTGGGCAGTGGCGCCGCGTGTTTGGGTCATCCGTTACTGGCAGCGCATTGGCTGGCTCGCACGATGTTCCAGTTGGGCAGCCCGTTGAAAGCCGGTGATGTGATTTTGTCGGGAGCCTTGGGGCCCATGTTCCCTCTGGCTCAAAACGATCAATTGAATTTGTCGATTTCAGGTTTAGGTAGTGTCATGTGCCGTATCGACGCATAGTTTTTAGTCGTTAAATAGTTCCATATCAACAATTAAAGTGTTCAGGAGACAATACATGCGTTCTATTCTGAAGTTTGGTCTGCTAGCCGCCTCGGTTATGGCCAGTGCGTCTGTTTACGCCCAGAAGCCAGTCACCATTGGTGTCACCGTCAGCTCGACAGGTCCTGCTGCTTCGCTGGGGATCGCCCAGCGCAACACCATCGAGCTTTTGCCCAAGAAACTCGGTGGCCGTGATGTCAACTATGTGGTGCTTGATGACGCCACAGACCCCAGCCAGGCTACGCGTAATGCCCGTCGCCTGATCGAGGTTGACAAGGCTGATGCTGTCATTGGTTCATCGACAACGCCCAACTCCCTCGCCATTGCCGAAGTGGCCAATGAAAGCAAGGTGCCCCAGCTTGGCCTGGCCCCATACTCGGCGGCGAATCAAACCTGGACATTTTCAATTCCACACACCTACGGTCTCATGTATGGTGCCGTGTTTGATCGCCTGAAACAACAAAACATCAAAACCATCGCGTTCGTCGGTTTCAGTGATGCGTTGGGCGATGCCAGCTGGCGCGAGATTGAGCGTCTGGCCAAAGAGCACAATATCCAGGTCGTTGCTGCCGAGCGTTATGCGCGTACTGATCAGTCTGTTACCGCCCAGGCACTGAAAGTCATTCAGTCCAAGGCAGACGCGGTGGTGTTCGCAGCCAGTGGCTCAGCGGCTGCATTGCCCATGCGGACCTTGCGTGAGCGTGGCTACCAAGGCCCCTTCTTCCAAAACCACGGGGTTGCGAACAACGACTTCTTGCGTATTGCCGGGAAAATGGGCGAAGGCATGATTGCCCCGACAGGCTTGGTTCTGGTGTCTGAGCAATTGCCCGATGGCCATCCGTCCAAGAAAGTAGGCATGAGCTATTTGTCGCAATACGAGTCCAAATTCGGTGCAGGCTCGCGTAACCCCTTTGGTGCCTATGCTTACGACGCCTATTTGTTGCTTGATAAAGCCGTTTCTTCCATCCCTGCCAATATTGAACCTGGCACACAACAGTTCCGTGACGCGCTGCTGGCCGAGCTCGAAAAAACTGAAAAGTTGCCTTTGACTCATGGACTGAGCTCGCTGAGCCGTGACAACCACTACGGTTTGGGTAAGGAAGCGGTTGTGCTGATCACCATTGAAAATGGTGCATGGCGCCTGGTCAAGTAAGGTGATGCAATGAGTGCTATCGATCGTTCCCATCGGTTCGTAGCACCCAAGGTCGTTCGGCACGACCTTGGGGGCGGCGCCTTTATCCTCTCAAATCCTCAACCCCTGGGCGAAATTACACGCTGTGTGGGTGACTGGCTGGAGTATTGGGCGCTGCGCTCGCCCAACGCCTTGTTTATTGCCGAGCGAGATGCCAGCGACGCTTGGGTAAAACTCACCTACGCTGAAGTGCGCGAGCGCGTCGGCAAGCTGGCGCAGTCTTTGCTTGATTTGAAATTACCGCCCATGGCACCGGTGGTCGCACTTTCCGACCCCGGTATTGACCAGGCCCTGCTGATGCTGGCCTGCCTTCACATTGGACAGCCGTTTTCAACCGTTTCCAGTGCTTATTCGCGGTTGTCGAAAGATTTCATCAAGCTGAATTCAGCGCTCGAAGAACTGCGTCCAGGGCTCATCTATGCCTCCGATGGCAAGACCTATGCCGCAGCAATTGGTGCAATCAAGTTTGATGTGCCTGTGGTGCTCAGTCAGCAGCCCGAGGCGGTTGTCGGCAGTTTGCGGTTTTCTGACTTGTTCGATGTCACCGAAACGCCGGCCGTCATGCAGGCCTTCAATGCGCTGACCCCCGAGACACATGCCAAATACATGCTCACCTCGGGCTCGACCGGGCGTCCCAAGGTCGTCGTCAATACGCATCGTATGCTCTGTTCAAACCAGAAGCAGATTCAGCTGGCTTGGCCTTTTCTCAAGGAAGAGAAGCCGATTCTTGTGTCCTGGCTTCCCTGGAGCCATACCTTTGGCACCAACTACAACTTCAATATGGTGTTGTGCAACGGGGGGTCGTTCTACTTTGATGAAGGCAAACCCCTGCCCGGGCTCATTGAAAAGTCAGTTCGTAACTTCCGTGAAATTCAGCCCAACCTTTTCCTGAACGTGCCGCGCGCTTTCGACAGTTTCCTGACGCTCATGGAGGCCGACAAAGGTATCGCGCGTGATTGTTTTGCCCGCCTGCGCGCAGTTTTTTACGCGGGCGCAGCACTGACCCCCACCACCTGGGATCGTTTCAACGCTGAAGTCGAGAAGGTTGTTGGCGAGCGGGTAGTGTTCGGTTCGTCACTGGGTTCAACAGAGACGTCGCCGGTGGGCACTTTTGTGTCATGGCTGTCCGATGACCCGCGTTGCGTTGGTTTGCCGGTGGCCGACATGCACGTCAAGTTTTTGCCTAACGGTGATAAGCTCGAAGTTAGAATGAAAGGGCCCCAGGTCTTTTCCGAGTATCTGAATGACCCAGAGCGCACAGCGGCTGCGTTTGACGAAGACGGGTTCTACATGATCGGTGATGCCGGTCGTTTGCTTGACCCCGAACACCCCGAAAAAGGCATTGCTTTCAATGGCCGGGTCGCTGAAGACTTTAAACTGACCACTGGGACCTGGGTGTGTGTAGGTTCTTTGCGGGTCAAGGCCGTCAGCCTGTTGACGCCCTATGCTCAAGACATTGTGGTCACCGGGCACGATAAAGATGAAGTGGGCCTGTTGATCTTCCCAACCCCGAAAGTGGCCGAGGCTGACGCAGGGCATCTGCGTCAACGTGTCCAGCAGGTCATGGCTCAATTGGCGCAAGACGGTAATATCGGTGCTTCTTCAGCACCGACCCGGGCCATGTTCCTGCCTGACAGCCCCGATGTGGAAAGCGGCGAGATTACCGATAAAGGGTATATCAATCAACGCCTGGTGTTGGCGCGTCGAGCCGATGCGGTCAAAAAACTGTATTCCGCAGAACCCGGCGACACCGAAGTGGTTTTCACGCCCTCATTGGCTGAAGCCAACAAGTGAATTTTTGCAATTTAATCAGGTGATATTTGAAGTGAAACAAAAACTTAAAGTGGCAATCATCGGCTCGGGCAACATTGG